>JAUYJT010000062.1 GCA_030700225.1 Candidatus Nanopelagicales bacterium
GCGACGCCACGGCCTTCAACAGGCCCGAATCAACCGGATCGAGTACCGTCGAAACCACCAGGCGGAAACACCATGAACCAAGATCACCAAATGTTGGGTATTGAAAACCCGAAGTTCCTCATTAACTCAGAAGCACCTCACGTTCGTCCACTGGCAACTAACCCCTATCCCCACACGCTGACCCGTGGGAGCCGGATGACAGGAGACCGTCACGTCCGGTTCTGCGAGAGCCGGGGGGTGCAACTCCCCCCGGCTACTCACCTTTGCATCACCTCGCCGCCTATCGACCCGTGCCGGTCGCGCCCCGAAGGATGCGACGCGCTGAGATTCCGACCAGTAGTAGTATCGGCGGTATGAAGCTGAGTGTGAGCCTGCCGGAGCCTGACGTGAAGTACCTCGATGAGACAGCGCGTCGACTCGGCCTGGAGTCCCGCTCGGCGGTCGTCCACGAGGCTGTGGAGGCCCTTCGGCGCGCGAACTTGGCTTCGGAGTATCGCGACGCGTTCTCCGAGCCCGACGCGAGTTTGGACGCGTGGGAGGCGTCAGATAGCGACGGCATCGACCGGGACGAATCGTGAGGCGTGGGGACATCGTGACCGTCGATCTCAGCCCGAGCCGGGGATCGGGGTCCGACAAGGTTCGTCCCGCTGTAGTCGTCAGCAACGACGCCGCCAATGAGGCCGCGAGCCATCTGGGCCGCGGAGTCGTCACGGTCGTCCCGCTGACTACGAACACCGCGCGGATCCACCACTTCCAGGTGCTTGTTCCGGCCGCTCGAAGCGGACTGCGGTCTGATGGCAAGGCTCAGGCTGAGCAACTCAGATCCATCGACATCAACAGAATCACCCGAACAGTCGGACACCTGCCAAACGACTTGATCGACGAGCTAGACCACGCCCTCCGGATACACCTCCGCCTCTGACGCGGCACGAACCGGTAGGTCCCCGTTTGTCCGATGCCTTGAGACATCACAGAGTGCCCCGGGTGGGATTCGAACCCACACTGGACGGTGTTTGAGACCGCTTCCTCTGCCGGTTGGGATACCGGGGCTCAGGCATGAGAGTACCGTCATGACGCGGTAGCGACCAGGAGGCTTCGCCCCGCGCAAGCTCGGTCGGTCCCGCTCGCCGAAGCGACCCCGAAGCCCCCCCAGCCCCCGCCCCCTGGCAGAAACGCCCGCTCCGAACAGAAGCGCCCTTTTGGGTACAGACGCGCCCGTTACAACGGGAGTTTCCTTGCGCAACGGGCGCGTTTGTCGGGAGCGGCCGCTTCTGCGCGGGGGTGGCGGGCCCGGCTCAGGCCAAGCCGCGGAGGCGCAGGAGATCACGCAGGCTCGCGTCCAGGTGGATGCGGCCCGTAGCCCATGCGTGCGCGAACTTCACGTCGCCGTCGACCATGGCGACCAGGTCATCACTGGTGCAAAGAAGGCGGATTTGCGGTTCTCGACCGTTGGAGACGGTGTGCAGATCGACAAGATGTCCGTCCTCGAGCCGGCCGAGAAAGGTCACGTCGAGATCCAGAAGGGTACATCCGATGGTCCTGTCGGGCATGTGCCCACGTCTGATGTCCGGGTCGACGTCGTCCAGGCGCTTGATCAGAGACTCGATTGCGACGCGACACTCGTCTTCGGTCGCCATCGCCGCCCCTTCACTTGTCGGACCCGGCCACGATACTGCGGCAGGGGGCAGGCGCTACCGTTGGGGAGTGCCGGTTGACCTGAATCCGATCAGGCTGGCGTTGCGACTTTTCGGAGGGAACGAAAATGGTGCTCGACGTGTTGCGCGGCTACTTGCAGGTGGCCGGGGGGATTAGTGACGTTACGGTTCAGCGCGCCAAGGAGTTGGCCGAGGCAATCGTGGCTCAGGGGATGGATCTGACGTCAAGGAGTCAGGAGCAAGTCCAGGAAATCACCGACGATCTGCTCGACACGAGCCGGACCAACCGCGACCTATTGGCGGGGCTGGTCCGCACCGAAGTGGAAAGAGCAGTTGGCCGGATGGGTTTCGTCCGCGAGGAGGAGCTGGCCGCGGTTAGACAGCATGTCCGCCGCCTGGAGAAGCAGCTGCGCAAGGAGCATGAGCGGGCTACCGAGCGGGTCTCCGGAGCTATCACAGGCGCTGCCGACGCGTCCACGACAGCGGCTCGTACGGCCGTAGACGCTGCTTCGAAGACTGTGTCGGTGGCAGCCGAGCGCGCGGCGAGCCGAGCCTCGCGCAGTTCTAGGGCGATGACGGCGGCTACCGCCACGGTCGCTGCCGCGACGCAGGAGAAGCCCGTCGCGACGCAGAGCCTCTCAGAGTCGACCGCGAAGAAGAGTGCCCCGAAGACTGCCCCGAAGCCCGCGGCCAAGAAGCGCGCGACCAAGAAGAGCCCAGCCAAGCGCGCAGCGAAGAAGTCGGCCGCGAAGAAGCCCGCGCCCATGACCGGCACTCCGTCCGCCGAGTGAGCGACACAGCCGGGACAGGGGAGGCCTCGGGGGAAGCCGCCCTGAAGCAGAGCGACCACGTCCACGGGGAAGGAAGTACCTCCCTGCAGGAAACCGCCAAGGTCCTGGAAGAAGTCCTGGAGCACCTGGAGCGCGTTCTCACCGAAGCCCCGCAGGAGTAGGCGCGTGGCCGCTCAGAGAGGCCGCCTGGACGCTGAACTGGTCAGGCGCAAGCTGACGGCGACCAGGGAAGCAGCGCGGAAGGTGATTCTCGTCGGCCGCGTCCGTGTAGGTGGGTTCGTCGCTGACAAGCCCGCGCGGATGGTACTTCCGACCGACTCGATAGTCCTGCAGCCAGACGACGGCGTCGACTACGTCTCGCGCGGCGCCCACAAACTCCTGGGCGCGCTAGCGGAGTTCCGCGGCGAGGGACTGCCCGACGTCGACGGACGCCTCTGCCTGGACGTGGGAGCGTCCACAGGTGGGTTCACCGAGGTGCTGCTCAACGAAGGCGCCGAGCACGTCGTCGCGGTCGACGTTGGCTACGGGCAAATCGCGTGGCGCGTGCGGACCGACCCCCGCGTCACCGTGATGGAGCGCACGAACGCTCGATACTTGGGTCCGGACGACCTGCCCTACGCGCCGCAGCTGGCAGTCATCGACGTGTCCTTCATCTCCCTACGGCTCATCCTTCCGGCACTGGCGGCTCTCATGGCTCAAGACGGCGACATCTTGGCGATGGTCAAGCCGCAGTTCGAGCTGGGGCGCGAAGCCGTCGGCAAGGGCGGTGTCGTGCGAGATCCGGCGGCCCGGGCACTCGCCGTGGCCAGCGTCTCCGCATCCGCCGCCGGGAGCGGGCTCGGGACACGCGGCATCGTCGCCAGCCCATTGCCTGGACCCGCTGGGAACGTCGAGTACTTCCTGTGGCTCTCACCCGGGGGCGAGGCCTGCTCCCAACAAGACGCCGAGTCCGCCGTGCGCGAAGGCCCAGCCTGACGCCGAAGCGGCGCCTACCACGGCCAGCGGGATAGCGTAGCTTCCGGAAACACCGCGCCAGCGAAGGGAGCGACCGTGCGAAGAGTCATGCTCGTGACGCACACCGGGCGTCCCGAAGCGATTCGAATCGCCCGACGCATGGCTCGCGCGTTGGCGGCGTCAGGGATCGGGGTCCAGGTCCCAGAGCATGAGCTAGCGCCGCTTCAGGCCGGCGAGGACGACGTCGCATCGCAGGCGTTGGCATCGGGGGACGAGACACTTCCATGCACTGGCACCGACTCCGCGGTGTCTAGTGAGCTGGTCATCGTCATCGGCGGCGACGGGACGATCCTGCGCGCGGCCCAATACGCGGTAGCCGAGTCGATTCCCCTACTGGGAGTGAACCTTGGCCACGTGGGATTCCTGGCCGAAGTGGAATCTGACGATGTCGAACACCTCGTGTCGGCCGTGGTCGATCGAAGCTACCAGGTTGAGGAGCGGCTAGCTCTGAAGGTGAATCTGCTCAAAGGAGCGGACCTGAAGTGGTCCACATGGGCGCTGAACGAAGCCAGCATCGAGAAGGCCTCCCGAAAGCGGATGATCGACGTCGTGCTGGAGATCGATGACCGTCCTTTGTCTCGTTGGGGATGTGACGGCGTGGTCGTGTCATCCCCGACGGGCTCGACCGCGTACGCCTGGTCATCGGGCGGGCCTGTTGTGTGGCCCGCGGTCCAAGCTCTCGTCGTCGCGCCGATCAGTGCCCACGCCCTCTTCGCGCGCTCGCTGGTTGTCGCCCCGGACAGCAAGGTGGCCGTAGAGCTGCTTCCAGCTTCCCCCGAGGGCGTCATCTGGTGCGACGGACGCAGACACCATGACCTGGAGCCAGGCTCACGGGTCGAGATCACCCGGGCTGATGATCCACTGAAGTTCGCCAGGCTCCACGAGGCCAGGTTCACAGACCGACTCGTCGCCAAGTTCGGCCTTCCCGTGGAGGGCTGGCGCGGGAAGCGGGCGTTTCGCTGACTCGGGACACCGGCTAGTTCCTGATAGCCTGGTGGCCCATGGGTGATGGCAGAACAAGGCACGTTTTCGTCACTGGTGGAGTCGCTTCATCGCTGGGCAAGGGCCTGACGGCCTCCAGCCTCGGAAACCTCCTTCGGGCCCGCGGTCTCAGGGTCACCATGCAGAAGCTGGATCCATACCTCAACGTCGATCCGGGAACCATGAACCCGTTCCAGCACGGCGAGGTGTTCGTCACAGATGACGGGGCCGAGACCGACCTGGACGTTGGTCACTACGAAAGATTCCTGGACACCAACCTGCACGGCTCCGCGAACGTCACCACCGGGCAGGTGTACTCAACGGTCATCGCCAGGGAACGCCGGGGGGAGTACCTCGGCGGAACCGTCCAAGTCATCCCCCACATCACCAACGAGATCAAGTCCCGGATCAGGCACATGGCCGCCGACGACATCGACGTAGTCATCACCGAAGTCGGCGGAACCGTCGGGGACATCGAGTCGCTGCCGTTCCTGGAAGCCGTCCGCCAGGTCCGCCACGAAATCGGACGCGACAACGTGTTCTTCCTCCACGTATCGCTGCTGCCCTACATAGGACCGTCGGGCGAGCAGAAGACCAAGCCCACGCAGCACTCAGTGGCCGCTCTGCGATCGATCGGTATCCAGCCGGACGCGATCGTTCTGCGCGCGGACCGCGAAGTCCCGCCGTCCATCAAGCGCAAGATCTCGCTGATGTGTGACGTCGAGACCGAAGCTGTTGTCGCCGCGCCGGACGCGTCCAGCATCTACAACATTCCGAAGGTCCTGCACTCCGAAGGTCTGGACGCCTATGTCGTGCGCCGGCTCGGCCTACCTTTCAGGGACGTCGACTGGACCGACTGGGACGACCTGCTGCGCCGAGTCCACAACCCTGCCCACGAAGTCAACGTCGCCCTTGTCGGCAAGTACGTGGACCTTCCGGACGCTTACTTGTCGGTCACCGAAGCTCTACGCGCCGGCGGGTTCCACCACGACTGCCGCGCCAACATCCACTGGGTCACCAGCGATGACTGTGCCACGGTGGACGGCGCGGCCTCGAAGCTAGCGGGAATGGACGCCATCTGCGTGCCTGGCGGGTTCGGCGTCAGGGGTATCGACGGCAAGGTCGGGGCGTTGCGCTACGGCCGCGAGAACGGCATCCCGACCCTGGGCCTGTGCCTCGGCTTGCAGTGCATGGTGATCGAGTACGCGCGCAACGTGTGCGGCTGGTCCGACGCCAACTCCGCTGAGTTCGACGAGGCAACCTCGCACCCGGTCGTCGCCACCATGGCCGAACAGCGCGACGTTGTCGCCGGGAACCGGGACATGGGCGGCACCATGAGGCTTGGCCTATACCCGGCGAAGCTCGCTGAAGGTTCCCTGGTCGCCGAGATCTACGCCGCTCCCTACGTCGATGAACGCCACCGACACCGCTACGAAGTCAACAACGCCTACCGGCTGGAACTGGAGGCGCGCGGGCTGGACATGTCTGGGACTTCACCCGACGGGCGTCTAGTGGAGTTCGTGGAGCTGCCGCGCTCGGTCCATCCCTTCTACGTCGGAACCCAGGCTCATCCCGAATTCCGTTCACGACCCGCCCGAGCTCATCCACTTTTCGCGGGCCTGATCGCAGCAGCTTTGGTCAAGCGGACCGCCGACAAGGCCCCGCTGGCCGTCGAAGCCCGCCTCAAATGAGGCAGGAGATCCACGACCTCTTCGCCCCCCAGCCTGTGGTCGAGCGCTGGGAGCGTTTCGATGGACGTTGCTGGGCGGTTCGCTCGGACGAAGTCTCGCTGCCTAGCGGGGAGACCGTCGTCCGCGACTATGTGGTCCACCCAGGAGCGGTCGGCATCGCGGCGTTGGACGACAGGGACCGGATGCTCCTGATCAACCAGTACCGTCACCCAGTCGGCTCCTACCTGTGGGAAGCGCCAGCAGGTCTGTTGGACAAACCCGGCGAGGATCCGCTCGCGGCTGCCAAGCGTGAGCTCATCGAGGAGGCTGGGCTGGTCGCCGACTCGTGGGCTGTTCTGCTGGACTATCTGAACTCCCCTGGAGGGTCGTCGGAGTCATTCCGCTGCTACTTGGCCCGAGGCCTGCGTCCAGCTCCCGACGGGCGGCCTGTCGGTGAGGCCGAGGAGGCCGACATGCCAGCGCGATGGGTGGATCTGGACGAGGCGCTCGCGCTCGTCCAGGGTGGACAACTGCAAAACCCGACGGCGGTGATGGGGGTGCTGGCTTGCCATGCCGCTCGCCGGGCGGGCTGGACAGGACTGCGCCCGGCCGACGCCCCGTGGCCCGTGCGGGACGGCTTGACCGAATCAGGTCGCGTCTTCGCTGGCTGACTCCTGGGCGGGAGACTCTTTGGCGGCCGCCTTGGCCGACGTTGCTGCGGTAGGCCGACGTTGCTGCGGTAGGCCGACGTTGCTGCGGTAGGCCGACGTTCTGCTGGGTGTCTAGCGCAAGAGTTTCGGCCAACCACCACAACAGCCGCCGCAACTGCCTCTAGGCCGACGTTGCTGCGGTGGGTCCCCCCGCCTCGCGGGGGCGAGGCCAG
>JAUYJT010000063.1 GCA_030700225.1 Candidatus Nanopelagicales bacterium
GGTTGAGCGCGGCGAGGCAGTCGAGTTGTGCCCTGGTTAGATCCCCACGCCACATGCAGCGGCCTTCCTCAAGCCAAACGTCGGCGCCGATCGCGGTGAGCCGGTCGAGTCTGCGTCGAGCACTGACCGCGTGAACGGTGATCAACATGGTTCGGGTTCGCCCGCGTGAGTCGCGCAGCAGCACCTTGAAGATGGGTCGGACTGGGTTGGGTTCGCTCATCGTTCCGTTCCATCTGAGTAGGTGCTGTCGATGGGGTTGTTAGGCAGGCCCGTGAGGGGCAGGATTTGCCCCCGACCTGTCCCCGCGCTGTCCCCACGGCTTGATTCCCGGGCGTGTCGCACACGCCCGTCGACCTGTCCCCGACCTGTCCCCACCTGTCCCCGCTCACGCTCAGAACCTGTCCCCGACCTGTCCCCACCTGTCCCCACCTTGCCCGTGGGGGGAGTTGGGGGACCTGTCCCCGTTCTCCGCATGTCTAGTAGAGACATGCGGGGGACAGGTTCCCCCCCCACGGACAACTTTCGGCGGCGCACAACCTCAGCCAGCAGCTTGTTCCTCACGGGGAACCCGGCGGATCTGAGAGCATCCCCGGCCTTGGCTCGGCCAGCGTCGGCGGGGACCGCTAGCTCGTCGAGGCGTTTCGTGGTCGCGTCGATCTTCGCCTCGCGCGCTGAGTCGATGGATATCGACTCGTGGGTCAGGGCCTCGCCTGTGGTTCGGCGAATGGCGAGGGTGTCGGGGTCGCCCAACCCGAGACGATCCTTCTCCCGCCGCAGGGTGAGCGTGTCTTTGTCGGTGAGCGCCAACCTGTACACAAGATCCACGTCTGCGGCTTTCGCGCTAGATCCACGCTGACCGCGTTGGGGATCTTTCCCGCTGTGATCCAATCGCACGTAGGCGATTCCGGCGCGTCTCAGTGGCGCCACGGTGTGCCGGTATTGCGCTAACGCCGTGTCGGAGTCGTTCTCCAAGCCGCGAACAGCCCGGCTCAGCGTGTCGACAATGACAACCTCGGCACCAACGTCTTGGGCGGCTTCGAGCAGTCGCCGTCCTCCCTCGGCGGTGTCCAGGGGCTCCCATTCGCCCAAGAGCGAATAGTGGAGCCTGCCCAGTTTCTCGGGATCGGTGAACTGGAACGCTTCCAGACGGTTGCGCAGTATCGACGGGCTTTGTTCGAGGTCCAGGTACAGCACGGTCCGCGATCGAATCGGGTCGTCGAAGATCGGCGACCCGATGGCGACACGAACGGCCCAGTCCAGCATGAGCAGGCTCTTACCTTCGCCTGCCGCCGAGTAGATCGCGCACGACGCGCCGACCGGCAACACTCCGGGGATCACCCAGTCGGGCGGTTCGTGTTCCCCGGCGAGTAGTTCGCCCCAGTTGACGAAGCGGTACTTCGCTGTGGCTGTGGCTGACAGGTCGAGCGGGGCGAAGTCGTCCGCGCGCAACCCGGCGGCGATGTGGTCGGCGGCGTCTTTCCCTGCCGCGGATTGGACCGCTCGGACACTGGCCGCTATCGGTGTCAGGTGTCGTTTCACGTCTCGGGCGTGGCGTGTCCCGGGTTCGTCCCGGTCGGTGACGATCACGACGTGCGCGCCGGTCAGTGGGGTTTGATCGACGATGTTCCACTTCCCGGCGCCGCCGGGGTTGCAGGTGGCGGCCAGGCCCACGGATTCCAGCGCGAGGCAGTCTTTCTCGCCTTCGCAGATGTAGACCGGCTCGCCGTTCTTCACGGCTTCGGTGACGCCCGTCAGGTGGAACAGTGGCGAGGTTCGCTTGGTTTCGCCCGTTTGCCGGAAGTCCTTGCCGGGGGATCGGTGAACTGATCGGATGACTGCCCCCGAGTCGTCGGTGTAGTCGTATCGGGCGCCCCTGGGGTCGTCGTACAGGTCGGCCATGGTTAGCCCGATCGAGGCCAGTACGTCGGTTGTCTCGCATCCGGCGTGGCAGTGGATTAGCGCCGAGCCTTCTATGCGCCGCAGGTCGAGGACGTTCGTGGAGCCGCTGTCGTGCGCTGGGCATCTGGCCCTCGCCGTGTCCCCTGTGATCGTCGCGGTGAGGGCTCCCGCGAGCTTGTCGAACGCGGTCACGATCCACTCCCGGCCCACTGCGAGATGACGGGCTCCGCCCAGAGGCGGATCTCGTCTGGCGTGGTCCCGATGTCGGGGTTTCGGTCCAGGTCGTCGCACAGGTCGTCCACGATCTGAGTCAGAGTCTCCGCGATGCCTCCCCGAGCGACCTTCTTGCGGTCGAGCCATCCGGCGGAATCGTTCAGCACTTCGGCTAGCGCGTCCTCGCTCGTGAGAGCTAGTGTCCGGCGACGCCTCGCGCGAGATAGCGCGAGGTCTTGAGGGGTGAGGCTCCGCACGATCAGGTTGTTTGAGATGCACAAGCCCGCGAGGTCCTCGTCTAGGCCGATGGTCTCGACGGGTGGCGTCTGCCCGGTCAACAGGCAGGCGATCAGGCGCGACCGTCCGTCCACGAGCGTCCCGCCCTCGGTGACGGCGATCGGCACCAGGACGCCGTAGTTCTTCAAGCTGTCGCAGAACCCGTCCCAATCCTCGGCGTCCATTCCCGGCATGGGCAGCGCTTCTAGGCCCATGAGAATCGACGTTATGCCGTTCGCCGCCATCGCGTCTTCGAGCAGATCCAAGCTCGGATACGCCCATCGAGGCTGATACGGCAGATGCCTCGTCCGACCATCCTTACCAAGTCGACTGTCCAACTTGGACAGTTGACCGGATTCGATCAGTCCAGCCCTAACCGTCGAGACAGTCGATGGCGAGACACCGCATCTCCTGGCGTGTTCACGGTCCGATAGGTGCGGATCGGCGGTCAAGCTCCCGGCGACGATCCCGCGTCTTTGCTCGCGGCTCAGTTGACGGCCCGTGTTGTTCACGCTCAGGGCGTGCGAGCGGGCGGCCTCATCGCTTGTGACCTGGATAGTGCGGCGGGGTGGTTCGATTCCGAGGTCTCGGCAGGCCTGGGCGCGGTGGTGCCCGTCGAGGATGCGGCCCCATGGGTCGACTTCGATGGGGACGCGGACACCGTTGGCGGCGATGTCGGCTTTCAGCGCCGCGTATTCCTCACTCGTTAACGCTGGCATGCACTGGAACGGCTCGGATTGTGTAGACTCGGTGTCAGATCCGTTGCCCACGTGGTCTACTGTCGCCCCGGCCCCTAAGCCGGGGCGAACTTCGTTGCCACTCACGAGGCACCACCGGATTCCATCAGCCCAAGGGCGAGCCTCACGGCTTCCGCAGCGCCGGGGCCGTTGAAGTCTTGGCCGGTTCGCTTCTGGGTGATCTTCGCTCTCACCCAGTCCTCGCCTTCGACGGCGTTCACGACCCACCGCGCCGCGCCAGTAGAGCGAGCCCGAGCCGCACTGTCTCGGGGTCAGCGCCGCGAGCCACTAGCCCGGCTTCGGTCATGGGGTCGTCACCGGGCCGGAAGTACTTCCGCAAGTCGTGGGCGACGCCTTCCACTAGGTCACACTCGGCGTGTACCGCGACGCGCGTCGCCGCTGAGTGGTCCGCCACGGTCTGAAGATGTCCGGCGTTCAGTTCGCCGAAGCGGAGCCCGGCGGGGAGGGCGTCAGACACGACCTCGCACGCCATGAGCGCGTCGGCTTCGGCTCGGGTCAGGAGCAACTCGAAGAATGCGTAGCTCCCGGCCATGAACTCGACCCGCCCTGACGCGATCTGCGCGCGGACTCCTTCGAGCGTGCTCATGCGTCGGCCAGGAGTCGGGCTAGCGCGCTGGTGGGGATCAACAACCGCCTCCCGACACGAATGCTTGGGATCTGTCCGCAGTTGACTGCCGCGTAGGCGGAGGACCTGCTAACGCGCAGGATCTTGGCGGCGTCATCGACTGTGATTGTTGCCCGGATCTTCGGGTCGGGGATGGTGTCTGTTTCTGTCGTTATGTCCATGGACACGACGCTAACAGCAAGGTCCGTCGCTGTCTAGTTGTCACGTGGCAACACGATACGGTACGGTCAGTCTATGAACAGGCCAGCACGGGACAGCACTGGGGGTGTGGATGCGCTCATAGGGGCCAAGCTCCGCGCCATGCGCGGTGAGCGAGGCGTCACCCAATCTTCGATAGCGGACACGATGCGCGCCTTTGACCACAACTGGGCCCCGGCGACAGTCGCCGGAGTGGAGACGGGCCGACGGAACCTCAGCCTGGGCGAGCTGGCGGACCTTTGCCGAATCCTCAACGTCACGGTCCAGACATTCGTCAGCGACTCAGCGACGGCCGACACCGACACCCGAGCCCGCGCCGAGGCGCTGGTCTACCGCAGGCCAACGGAAGCCCCGCCCGAGAGGGTGGCGGCGTCCGACCGGGCCAGGCGCCTGGAACGGCTCGAACACATCGTGCTTGAGTCCGCTCTCGGTCCCGACGACCCCGGCGGCGAGGAGGCGGACAGGGACCTACTGGCAATCATCTCGGCCCACTACGGACGGGACCTGTTGGCGGAGCGGGATCAGCGGGCGCGGGCGACATCCACGAGCAAGGCGTGGGCCACCCGCGCCATCATCGACGAACTCGCCAACATGCCGGAGCTGCGCGACGCGGCCCAAGCCTGGAGTGACTTCAGGTACGAGCGGGCCGTGGAGGACCACCAAGCCTGGCAGGGTCAGCGGGCAGAGGATCTCGCCCGCGAGATAGGCGAAGTGGAGTGATGCGACCATGAGAGGTTCCGTAGTCAAGCGTGTCGACGCTAAGGGCAAGGCCAGGTACTACGCGGTCATCGAGGACGTGGCAGCGGACGGCACACGCCGCCGCCGCTGGCACTCCGACCCGGCGACAGGGTCCGCGTTCACATCGAAGCGGGACGCGGAGAAGGCCTTGTCCGGTTTGGTAGTGGCGGTCCAGAGCGGCGGCTACGTCGCTCCAGCCAGTCTCACGGTGGGGGAGTGGGCCGATCGTTGGCTCGCCCGAGCTGAGGACAGGCTCAGGCCGTCCACATTGGCCAGCTACGAGAAGAACCTCCGAGTGCACGTCAAGCCGCACATCGGAGAAGTCCGACTCCAGTCGCTATCAGCCGCCCACCTTGACGACATGTACGCGCGTTTGCGCGTCGACGGCAAACACGTCAAGGGACATCAACCGTCCCCCTTGTCCGCCAGGACAGTCCGCTACGTGCATGTCATCACGAAGGCACTGCTATCTGACGCGGTTCGGTACGGCATCCTCTCCCGCAACCCGGCGGACGGTGCTACACCACCGTCCGCGAAGTCGACCAGCGCCGCCACGGGGACCCTGACGACTTGGGCGGCGACCGATGTCGCCGACTTCTTGGAGGGCGCGCAGGCGCACCGCTACGGGCCACTGTTCGCTTTCCTCGCCCTGTCGGGGGCCAGGCGCGGCGAGGCGCTCGGGTTGCGCTGGACAGATGTTGACATCGGTCGCCGCCGCGCCAGCATCACTAGCAGCGTCGGGCGAGTCTCAGGGAAGATCATTGAGGGTGGCACGAAGACGGGGGCCGGGCGCCGCCCGATAGCCCTAGACAGCTCCATTCTCGACGCGCTGGCGGAGCAACGGGCACGACAGCATCGGGACCGGGACCTGGTTGGGGCCGGTTACCGCGATCAGGGTCTAGTGTTCGCCGCGCCCGAGGGCAGCTACGTCAACCCCGAGCACGTCTCCCGCGTCTTCAAGTCCGAGGTCCAACGGCTCGGCCTTCCCCCGATCCGCCTGCACGACTTGAGGCATACGTGGGCGACGCTCGCCCTACAGTCCGGGGTGCATCCCAGGGTCGTGCAAGAACGCCTCGGGCACTCAAACGTAACCATCACTTTGCAGGTCTACTCGCACGTCGCGCCGCTCATGCATGACGAAGCCGCCGCCACGGTCGCCGGGCTGATCGAGGCGGCGAGAGACCCGAAAGTGACACGGCTCCGCCAGGTTCGGTAGACAGACGGTAGATGAAACACCGTTTCGGGCGTCATCCACGAGGAGAATTAGTGTCCGAGGGGGGACTTGAACCCCCACGCCCTTATCGGGCACTAGCACCTCAAGCTAGCGCGTCTGCCTATTCCGCCACCCGGACCAGCGCCGCATCCAGCAGCTCCCCCGCAAGCGGGAGGTACCCCCACGTCAGGATACCAAGGCGCCAGGGTGCGCCGAACCGTCAACTGTTCAGCGCATCCTCCATCTCGGACACGGTTTGCTCGCAGATCTGGTACGCCTTGGCGAGGTTGCCGTTGTTGGCGGCTTGTGCGGCATTCTCGGCCTGGGCCGCCCATTGCTGGGCATCTGCGGGAGTGAGCTTGTGCGCCAGCGTCAGGTCGATGACGAGCTGCGCGTATTGCTGGGCGCAGTTCTGGTAGTTCGCCGGCGACGCGGTCCCCGTCGGTGGCTTCACCGTCGGTGAACTAGTGCGCGAAGGCCTTGACGTGCCGGTCTGGGAGGGACTTGGGGTGTCGCTCGGGGTATCCACAGGGACGGTCAAGTCGGTGCCATCGTCGACGTCCACGACGATCAGCTCGCGCTGCGGAGGCCCTGGAACGATGACTACCAGGATCCCTGGATCGAACCCGCTCCAAGGCGTTCCGGTGTATTCGACCTGCTCGGTTACCGCCGTTGGCGGCGCGAGAGGATTGCCGCAGGCGCAGCGGACGCGCGGCACGCCGGTGCTGTCGACAAGCACCGCAGTGCCAGCCTGGAGAACCGCCTGGAAGGGCCTGGCCTGGCCGTTCGTCAAGGCGTGGTTCGTCACGCGAGTGTCGGAACGCAGCACAACGGCCGCCGCGCCCTTGAGGTAGGCGTCGACGTCGCTCGTACCGATGCCGATCACGCCGGCCCAGGCGGCGCGCTTGGCCGCGTCAGCCCCAAGGGAGTCCTTGATCTTCTTCTTGTCGCACGGCGTCTTGGTGGACGAGCCCGCGTAGACCCTCGGGCTTGTGCCTGTCACTGACTGCACCTCACCCGAAGCAGCTGGGCTGGGCGTCGCAGAGCTCGCGGCGCCCAGCGTGACGGACGGGTTCGCTGCCGATGGGGTGAAGGGGTCCGCCCCGGGGTCTGACGCGGCGGACAAGAACACCTCTCCGACGGGGGTGGGGGCAGTGCCGGAGGAGCAGGCCACGAGTACGGAAAGCCCAACGGCAATCAGGGCGCTATGCGCGATCTTCGCAATCATGCAATTCACAGTAGGGGTCGCAGCACCCCTGAAGAAACTCGTAGCGGCAAATGGGTCGACGAGTCACCGATACGCGGAACGTGCGCGCTTCCGTTGGAATGTTCGCGGAATCGCAACTTTGGCCTGCCTCGGAGCGGGAAGGGCACTACACTCCGACACAGCTACTGGTTACGGAGGGCACTGCAATGACTACCGCGTTTGGTTATCGAGTTGCTGTAGCAGCGGCTGGAGGGGCACTCCTGCTGGCTGGATGCTCGTCGACAAGTACGCCCAGCCCAAGCCCATCCTCGACGGTGGATGCGAAGCAGAGTGAGGCCCTGGTTGAGCAGGCAGCGGCGAAGACTGGCGGCTTGTCTGCCAAGTTCGCTGGGACCGTGACCACGACCCGCCGTGACGAGGCCCCGTCGACAAGCACGACGAAGGGGGCCTTCGACTTGTCCACGGGGAGCTTGAAGGCCACGATCGGCATTTCGCTCATGGGCGAAGATCTCAAGCTCAAGCTGATCGAGATCGGCAAGACCGCGTACTTCAGGGCTGACGCTCTCTCGGGGATACTTGGGCAGAAGTGGATCAAGGCCGATCTGTCCACCTTCGGCATTAGTGATCCCGTGAATCCAAAAGCGGCGTTGAGTGCGCTGAAGAAGGCGGCGAACTTCCAAGACGAGGGGACAGAAACCGTCAACGGGGTCGAGGCCACCAAGTACGTTGGAACGCTCACGTACAAACAGGCTGAGAAGCTGGCCGGAACGAAGGCCGCGAAGGGTCGCAAGGGCAGTGCCCAACTGTCGGTTTGGGTGGACAGTCAAGGCCGGGTCGTGAAGGCCGCGAGCTGGAGCCAGTCCACCGGCCCGGGCGGGCCGCAACGCGTCGAGTCGGTCCTGACTCTGAGCGACTTCGACAATGTGGGGGCGATCAAGGCTCCACCAGCTAAGAAGGTCATCGACTTGTCTCAGCTCGTCGATATTGACGCGCTGAAGAAGAGCTTGAACCTGCAGGCCATTCAGGGACAGCTCGGGGGGCTCAGCTTGGCTGACTTGATGAACACCAAGCTTCCTGGCGGGATGACGATCGGCGACATCACCAAGAGCGGGGGCATACAGAAGCTCGAGGATTCGCTACCCGAGCTGGTGCAGCTGAAGGATCTTGAGAAGTCGTTGGACCGGCAGCTGCCGGGTGGATTGTCGATCGAGCGTCTGACCAAGCTGTTCAAGTAGCAGGTAACGAAACTCGCGACTTGCTGAGCTCGAGGTTCCTGGGGTCGGTTCGAGCGTGACATGAGCGGATCATGATGGCCAAGACCGAATCAGGCACTGGCGACAAGTCACAGTCGCACGTCCAACTTGTTGTGCTCACGGCTGTGGCTTTGGGGATCATCTTCGGCTACGACAACGGCAACATAGGCGGGGCGCAGCTGTTCTTTGAGGTCGACCTCGACCTGGACAGAAGCCAAATCGAGCTGGTTACCGCAGTGCTTGTCTCCGGGGAGCTGCTGGGCTGCTTGGCGGGAGGCTTCCTGGCCAACCTGTTAGGCCGCAAGAAGGTGGTGATCCTGGCCACGGCTGGGTACGTCCTCTTCTGCCTGACAAGCGCGTTCTCCGCGAACCTGGCCCAACTGCAGGTCTCCCGCGCTCTCCTAGGGATTTCCATCGGTGTGTCGCTCGTCGCGGCCCCCGTGTTCATCGCCGAGTCTGTCCCGATCCGGACTCGCGGATCCACACTCGTGATGTTTCAGGTGACCTGCGTGGCCGGGACAATCCTGGGGCTTGTGGGCTCAATCTTGCTGGCGGGGCTCGACCAAGGCGTCAACTGGCGAGTGATGCTGGGTTTAGCGGCGATCCCGGCGGCGCTGCTGCTGCCGATCCTGATAAGGGTTCCCGAGACGGCTAACTGGCTTCTGCTCAAGGGGCGCGAAGAAGATGCCCGGGCGACGCTTACCCGGCTGGAACCGGACGAGGACCCAGAACCCCTGATCGCGGAAATCGAGGCCGCGATAGCCGAGGAGACCGGCGGGGCGTTCCGCGAGATGCTCACCAGGCCCTATCTGCGGGCCACCGTGTTCGTCGTGACCCTGGGGTTCTTCGTCCAAATCACAGGGATCAACGCGACTGTGACCTATGGCCCGCGGATATTCAAAGCCCTGGGAATCGACTCCGCTGAGCGAAGCCTCCTCCTGGAGGCCCTTGTGCAGGTGATCGCGCTGATAGCTGTGCTCGCGTCCATGAGCGTGATCGACTCGCTTGGTCGACGGCCCACTCTGCTCACTGGGATCGGCATCATGGTCTTCGCCCAGATCATGCTGGTTGTCGCCTTCGGGACCGAAGTTGGCAACACGCTTGACGGGGCGCAGGTCGTGCTCGGGTTCGCCGGGCTCGCGCTGATCAACGTGGGGTTCGTGTTCGGCTTCGGAGCGCTTGTGTGGGTGTACTCGGTTGAGAGCTTCCCGGCGCGATTGCGCGCCTACGGCTCCAGCATCATGCTCTCCGCTGTCCTATTCGGAAACTTGCTAATCGCCCGGTACTTCTTGTTCGTACTCGAAACTATCGGCGGCGCCTGGTCGTTCGGAATGTTCGCCGCACTCGCGGTGGTGGCGTGGTTCTTCGTGTACAAGTTCGCCCCCGAGACCAAGGGACGTCCTTTGGATGACATTCGTTACTTCTGGGAAAATGGCGGCAAGTGGCCGGAAGAATCCGGGCCGAGCAGCGGCAGGGCTTGATCCGCCCGTGAGGGGCGCGCTTTCGTACGGCGGAGGAGGCGCCAGGCAGCATGGCGCGCCGTGCGATCTCGCGGGCGGACTTGCTGCGGCTGCGGCAGGATGGCGTCATGGCGAATGACATCAAGGACAAGCGGACCGCGACGATAGACGCTGAGAACGACGCGGTTGAGATTCTGCGCCAGCTGATCCGAATTGACTCGACGAACACGGGCGAGGACGAGACGACGGTAGGGGAAGCGCAGATCGCCGAACTCGTCGAGGAGCTGCTTGGGGAAGTCGGCTACCAGCCGACACGTTTCGAAACAACCGCGCCAAACAGACAAGGCGTCTACCTCCGCATCCCCGGTCGTGACTCTAAGCGCCCTGCCCTGCTCCTGCACGGCCACCTAGACGCTGTCGCCGCGTTCGCGGACGAATGGACTCATCCGCCTTTCGCCGCCGAGATCCGCGACGGGATGATCTGGGGCCGCGGGGCCGTCGACATGAAGCACTTCGTCGCGATGGTCCTCGCGGTTGTACGCCATTGGGCTCGCAGCGACTATCAGCCTCCTCGTGACGTCGTCTTGATCTTCACCCCCGATGAGGAGGCGGGGGGCCGTAAGGGTGCTCACTGGATCGTCGACCACCATCCTGAGTTCTTCGACGGGGTGACCGAGGCGGTGGGCGAAGTTGGTGGCTTCTCGCTGACTGTGCGCGAGGACCTGCGCCTGTATCTGATCCAGACCGCTGAAAAGGGAATGGCATGGATGCGCCTGAGGGCTGAGGGGACAGCGGGTCACGGGTCGATGCCAGGCGAGGCCAACGCCGTCGCTCGCCTTGTGGGCGCCCTCAACAGGATCGCCGAACACCGCTTCCCTCTGGTCCTGACGCCCACGACGAAGCAGTTCCTCACAGAACTTCTAAAGGCGGCGGGGTCCCCGGTGGACGTATCGGATCCGGATGCGCTTCTCGAAGCGGCCGGGCCGCTGGCCGAGCTTCTCGGGGCAACCTTGAGCGACACAGCCACTCCGACGATGCTGAACGCCGGCCACAAGGTGAACGTCATTCCTGGCACCGCCGAGGCCTGTGTCGACGGCAGGTTCCTGCCCGGGCGCGAGAAGGAGTTCCTCGCAGAGATCGACGAGTTGCTCGGCGGCGACGTCGTTCGGGAGTTCGTGAACTTCGACGTCGCCCTGGAGACATCGTTCGATGGCCCGATGATCGATGCCATGACCGCGGCCCTGCTGGCAGAGGATGCGGCGGCGCGGGCCGTGCCGTACATGCTGTCTGGCGGAACCGATGCCAAGGCGTGGAGCCGCCTGGACATTCGCAGTTACGGGTTCGCTCCCTTGAGGCTGCCGCCGGACCTGAACTTCGCGGCTATGTTCCACGCGGTCGACGAGCGGGTTCCTGTTGATGCCATCCGGTTCGGTGTTCGCGTGCTCAACCGGTTCCTCGACAACGTCTGATCAGCCCAGCCGACTCGCCCCTTTTCTTGTGACCCGGTCGAGGCCGCTCGCGTGCCTAGGAATTCAGCGAGAACACCTCGTCGAACGTGTCCCGGGTCTTGATGAACTCGATCTGGCCGACGTCGTCGACGATGACTCTGCTCGGGCGGGGGAAGTAGTTGGTGCTCGCTGCGTAGAACTGGGGATTGTAGGCCCCCGTGTCGTGTGTCAGCAAGATGTCTCCCCGGGCTGGTCGTCTCGGCAGCTCGATCTTGTAGCGAGAGGGCATGTCTCCGCTGAAGCAAAGCTGACCGGCGATGAACCCAGTGAAAGGGCTTGGGTCGCGGCGATCGACATCCGTTGCCAGTTCCCACCTATTCATCGGGATTGTTACGGCTAGAGCCTCAGCGAAGCTGACAACCCCAGCCTCGATAGCAACAAGGTTGTGCTTGTTGAGGACCCGCTTCACGTGTCCGACGCGCGTGAGCGTGACCCCTGCGTCTTCGGGGATGCTCCGTCCGGGTTCGATGACCAGAATGGGCTCGCCGATCTCCCGGAGAGCCTTCGCGAACGGCATTGACTTGCCGCCCACTGGCACATTGGACGTCAGCAGTGCCTCAACCATATTCTCTTTGGGGTGTTCTGAGTAGTAGCCCTCGCCTGTCCAGGTGTCCAAGTGGAGTTGGCCGGTGGTTTCGTCGCGGAACCCGACCATGTTGTTGTCCCAGGCCCACAGATGCGACGTATCGCCCTTCTTGGCAGCCAGGTACCCTCGGCGGATCCGGTTGAGAATCTGGTTCCACTGTTTCTTGTCGACGTAGTTGACCGGAAACCCACCGCCCATGTTCAGCATCTTGCACGGGTGCCCGGCGGCGATGAGCGTGCGCGAAGCCTCGATCATGCGCCCAGCGACCTTCCGATATGGCTCGATGGTCGAGATCTGGGATCCGATGTGCGCGTGGAACCCTTGAAAGTCGATCTCGGGATACGCGCCCAGTCGGGACACAAACGCCTTGACCTCGTGGACGTTCATTCCGAACTTGGTCCATGAGCCGGCAGTGAACGCGGCGGCGTCCGTCACGAGCGGAATGTCGAATCCAGACAGCCGCATCAGAACACGCGGAGTTGTCCCGGCCTGGCGCGCTAGGCCCGCGATCAGTTCGAACTCCTCGGGGGAATCTGCGATGAGCACCATGCCTTTGGCCAGCGCCAGTTGGATCAGTTCGTCGGACTTGGTGTTGCCGTTGACATCCATGAACTTCGTGTCAATGCCAGCCAGGAGTGCACATTGGGCCTCGTTGTCCGAGGCGACGTCGATTCCTGCTCCGGACTCCCTCACGTACTTGAACACTGTGGGATGGGCGTTCGCTTTGGCGGCGAACCTGACCTCGCCCTTGGGGTAGTGGCGCGCAAACACGTTGATGAACGCCGCCGCGTTCTCCCGGATGCGAGGTCCGTAGTGGACGTGCAGCGGAAGCCCGAAGTGGTCGACCCACCATGACACTGGGTAACCCGCGACGACTAGGTCGCCGCCGATCGGTGCGGTCGTATTCCGCGCGGCGGCGGCTTCCCTGTTGAAGACAGAAGCGTCGCCAGACGTTGGGCGCCTCGCTGGTGAGCAACCGCTGGTGAGCAGCGGTACGGAGGCCATTCCGATCCCCGCCGCCTTGAGGAACTGGCGCCGGTCAAGTGTCATTCGCTCCTCCATTCAGCCTGGTGTCTCGCGGCCGAGTCGGCCGGAGGCGTGAGCAGTGACAGTCGCGATGCTACTGAAGGCCGCGCAACCTGGCCTTGTCTTTCCTATGCTCGGCTATAGCGCCAAGGAGGAGCCATGTCCGAACCGTCAACGGCAGCGAGCCCTGGTCGGCCGAACCGCCCATTCAGCGTCACGCTTGTCACATTCCTGATCGGTCTGTACGGAGTTCTTCAGATCGTAGTGGGCGTCTTGGCGCTCTTCGCGGCCAGCGATACCCGTGCGGTCCTAGAAGAAGGCCTCACCCCCGACACCTTGCGTGTCGTCGCGCTTGTCGGGATTCTTTATGGCCTGGTGCTGCTGCTGGTGGCGAGTCTGCTGAGCCGGGGGAGCAACGCGATGCGGATCATTGTGACTTTGCTGCTGATACTGCGGATTGTGCTCGCACCCTTCGCTATCACGAGCGCAGGGCGGCTCTCGGGCGAGATTGTCGGGGTGATCTTCATCGTGATCGCTCTGGCGCTGTTGTGGAACTCCAAGGCCAGCGCGTTCTTCAAGCCGCGCTCCTAGCTAGATTCCTGGCGGCTCTAGCTGCGGTTGTCCTGGTTCCATCCGTATTCGGGGTATCCGCGGTGCGGCGCTGAGACTTCGTCCAGCGCGGTACGGATCTCCGACGGAAGCTCAAGTCGCTCAGACTCCAGGATCGTGCGTAGCTGCCCGATCGTGCGGGCTCCGACTATCGGGGCCGCGACGCCCGGGCGGTCGCGGACCCAGGCCAGCGCTACCTCCAGCGGCGCCACATCCAGGCCCTCAGCCGCGGTGCAGACGGCGTCCACGATGCGCGC
This sequence comes from Candidatus Nanopelagicales bacterium, assembly GCA_030700225.1. Lineage (NCBI taxonomy): Bacteria > Bacillati > Actinomycetota > Actinomycetes > Candidatus Nanopelagicales > Candidatus Nanopelagicales bacterium. Next base: position 13,827 of record JAUYJT010000063.1, read on the forward strand.
GGCGCGATCATCGAGATGCTCGGCTACGAAAGGACCGAAGTGAGAAGACGCCGCGCGCGAATCCGCTGGCTTTCCGTAGCGGTACTTGCCCGTGAGGACACCGCGACCCAGCGGAGACCATGGCGTGATGCCTAGACCCAGGGCTTCGCACGCGGGGGCCACCTCGCGCTCGATGCCTCGCTGGACCAGGGAGTACTCCATCTGCGCTACGGCGGGGGCATACCGTCCGGGAACGGCGCGCTGCCATGTGGCCGCCTGTGCGATCTGCCAGCCCGCGTAGTTGGACACGCCCACGTACCGAACCCGTCCGGAGCGCACCGCGTCGTCGGCAGCTGCCAGGGTCTCATCAAGAGGTGTATGCGGATCCCAGGCGTGCAGGTTCCAGATGTCAACGTAGTCCACGCCCAACCTAGCCAGGGAACCGTCAAGAGAAGCGAGCAGATGACGGCGTGAGGCGTCGAAACGCCTGCTTGTCTTGGGTCGGGACACAGCCTTCGTGCCGATTACGATCCGGTCCCTGCCCCCAGTTTCGTGCAGGAGCTGACCGATCATTTCCTCACTCGACCCGTCGGCATACACGTCTGCGGTGTCGATGAAGTTCCCGCCCGCGTGTAGGAACGCCTTCCACTGATCGCGCGCCTCGTGCTCGTCGGTATCGCGACCCCAGGTCATGGTCCCCAGACCGATCCGCGACACCCGCATTCCGGTGTTCCCAAGCTGCCGCTGCTCCATGGCCGCAACCTACCTTCACCCGCCAACGCGGGGAAGCAGCGGGCCGCGCCACAAGCGGGGGGCTGTGGCGGTGGCGGGTATGCTCGCGACGGTCCCGTAGAGGGCCGCAATGGTGAGCGGGCACGGGATGTCAGATTGGAGCGAAATGCGACTGGGTCTCAATCTCGGCTACTGGGGCATGGGCAACGACGCGGACAATCTTGTGCTGGCTCGCGAGGCAGACGAACTCGGGTACTCCGTGGTTTGGGCGGCGGAGGCGTACGGATCTGACGCCGCGACTGTCCTGACCTGGATCGCCGCGCAAACGGAGCGCATCGACGTTGGGTCGGCTGTGTTCCAGATCCCCGGGCGCACCCCAGTCAACACCGCGATGACAGCCGCGACCCTGGACATGTTGTCCAATGGGCGCTTCCGCCTTGGCCTGGGCGTATCCGGGCCTCAGGTATCGGAGGGGTGGCACGGCGTGCGCTTCTCCAAGCCACTTGCCCGTACCCGCGAGTACGTCGACATCGTCCGCATGGCGCTGCGGCGCGAGCGGGTCAAGTATGACGGCGAGTTCTTCACGCTCCCTTTGCCAGACGGTCCGGGCAAGGCGCTGGCTCTGACCGTGCACCCGGTCCGCGAAGACATCCCGATGTACCTGGCTGCCATCGGACCGAAGAACCTTGAACTGGCGGGTGAGCTGTTCGACGGGTGGCTCGCGTTGTTCTACTCCCCGGAGTTCGCACCGGAGCAGATCGCCAGCATCCGAGCGGGCCGCGAGAAGTCAGGCAAGACGCTCGAAGGATTCGACATCGTGCCAACTGTGCCGCTAGTCATCGGGGAGGATCTCGAAGCCTGCGCAGCTCCGATCCGCGCATACGCCGCGCTCTACATCGGCGGGATGGGCAGCAGGGAGAAGAACTTCTACAACCAACTGGCCACGCGCATGGGCTACGGGGAAGCAGCCGCGCAGATCCAGGACCTTTTCCTGGCGCGTGATTACGCGGGTGCCGCCGCGAAAGTTCCTTTCGAGTTCATCGACAAAACGTCGCTCATCGGTCCGCCAGACCGGATCAAGGAGCGACTGTACGCCTTCGCCGAGTCAGGCGTCACCACACTCACCGTCGCCAGTTACGCGGGCGAGTTAGACCAGCGCACCGACACTGTGCGTGCGATGGCGGCGATCCTGAGGGAATCGGGCCTGGCGGAGTGATCGGCTGGTTCGAGGCTGTCCTGCTGGGTGTCGTACAGGGACTGACAGAGTTCCTCCCGATCTCCTCCACGGCACACATCCTGATCGTCTCTCAGCTGTTCGGCTGGGAGGATCCGGGAGCGGCCTTCACCGCGGTCACGCAGCTTGGCACCGAGAGCGCGGTGTTGGTGTACTTCCGCAAGGACATCACGCGGATCATCGCCACCTGGTCAAGGTCACTGTTCAGCCCGCCTTTGAGGTCAAGCATTGACGCACGCATGGGGTGGTACGTCATCATCGGGACCTTGCCGATCGGAGTGTTCGGCTTCGCGTTCCGTGACCAAATCGAGACTGTGGCACGCAATCTGTGGCTCGTCGCTGGCGCGTTGATCGCGTTCGGCGTCATCCTCGGACTAGCGGACCGCCTCGGTGCGAAGGAAAAGGGGACAGAAGCCCTGACGGCACGAGACGGGGTGCTGTTCGGGTTTGGGCAGGCACTTGCCCTCATCCCGGGAGTGTCCCGTTCCGGCGCGACGATCTCGGCGGGTTTGGCGCTTGGGTACAGACGCGAGGCCGCCACGAGGTACGCGTTCTTGCTGGCCATCCCCGCAGTGGTGATCTCTGGCCTGTTCGAAGCCCTGAAGATAGGCGACGGGTCAGCTCCACAATGGGGCCCGACGATCTTGGCCACTTTGATCGCTTTCGTCGTCGGATACTCCGTGATCGCCTGGTTGCTGCGATACATCACGACGCATTCTTATCTGCCATTCGTCGCTTACCGTATTGTGCTGGGGCTACTGATCATCGTGCTGCTCGGCTTCGGGGTGCTTACTACGGCGTGAGCCCCAACGCACCGTGACGATCGTGGCGGCAGGCAATAGGCTGTTGCTTTGTGACCAACGTTCTTCTGCTGGCGGAAGGCCGTAACACGGCCGAGGCGCAGGGGCTGCTGCCGGGTTGGATGCCCGACGCCGGGCTCGATGACGTGGGTCGCAAGCAAGCCGAGATGGCAGCGCTTCGGCTGCGTGAAGTCCGTTTCTGTGCCATCGTTACCAGCCCATTGGAGGGCTGCCGCCAGACTGCCGAAGTCGTCGCCAAGCAGAGGCGGCGCGACCTGCCAGTGCATGCCGAACTCGACCTCGCCAGTTGCAGGTACGGGGACTGGACCGGGATGCCGCTGGACGTCGTGCGCAAGGAACCGCTGTGGGAATCCGTGCTCCACGTTCCAAGCGCGGTGCGCTTCCCCGGCGGCGAGTCGCTGTCGGAGATGCAGATCAGGGCGCTGCACGCCATTGGGAGCTGGAACCAACGTCTTGGCGGGGAGTCCACCTATGTTGTTGTCAGTCACGGCGACGTCATCCGGTCCATCCTGGCCGACGCGCTTGGGCTGCATCTGGACATGTTCCGCAGGATTGAGGTGCGGCCCGGATCGATCTCTGTCATCAAGTATCAGGACGGTCCGTGCGTGGTTTCGCGTCTCAACGACGACGGATCAGATTTGACTTCCTACTCTCCGCGCCGCATGCGTCGCGGACGGAAGTGACACATGCGGTCGTGGCCGCCGACGGTCGTCCCCGAACTTCCTGGGCGTGCCCCGTCGCTACGCGTGTTTGACACGGCATCCGGGCAGATCCGTCCGACGGCGCCAGGTGAGCGCGCGCGCATGTATGTGTGCGGGATAACTCCCTACGACGCCACGCACATCGGTCACGCGGCCACGTACATCCTGTTCGATACGGTGAACCGCATCTGGCGGGACGGCGGCCATGACGTGGACTACACGCAGAACGTGACGGACGTTGACGACCCGCTGCTTGAACGTGCGGTCGAAAGCGGCGAGGACTGGCGTGGTCTCGCCGACCGCGAGACCGAGGCATTCCGGGCGGACATGGAGGCTCTGCGAGTGATCCCGCCGCGGAACTACATCGGAGCCGTCGAGTCGATCCCCTGGATTGTGGATTCGATACTGGAGCTCAAGCAGATGAGGGCTGCGTATGAGGTTGATGGCGACCTGTATTTCCCAGTAGGTGTCGCGCCAAGGTTCGGCGAGGTGTCGGGACTTCCGCGGCGCGAGATGATGCGTCTGTTCGCGGAGAGGGGCGGAGATCCCCAGCGCGAGGGGAAGCGCGATCCACTGGACGCGTTGCTCTGGCGCTCAGCCCGGGACGGCGAGCCGTCATGGAGAAGTGCGCTGGGTCGAGGTCGGCCAGGCTGGCACGTGGAGTGCAGCTCGATCGCTTCTGTGATGCCCGGCGTCCCTTTGGACATTCAAGGCGGCGGATCGGACCTGTCGTTTCCGCATCACGAGATGTGTGCGGCGATGGCTGAGGCGGGTTCTGGGGCATGGCCTTTCGCCAGGCACTACCTTCATGTCGGGATGGTCGGCTATCAGGGCGAGAAGATGAGCAAGTCTCGCGGCAACCTGGTGTTCGTTCGGTCGCTACTTGACGGCGGCGCCGATCCGTCCGCGATCCGTCTAGCGATTCTGGCCCACCACTACCAGACGGATTGGGAATGGACGCCTGAGGACTTGGCGAGGGCGCAAGACCGGTTGACCGCCTGGAGGCTGGGCGCCGAAGCGCGGAAGGCACCATCGGGTGCCGCGTTGCTCCAGCGGTTGCGGGAATGCCTTAGCGACAACCTGAGTACCGATTCCGCGCTGGCCGCTGTCGACGACTGGGTGACCCAGGCGCGCCTCGGACGCGGGCCCGACGCCGACGCTCCGACCTTGGTCCGCGCAGCGGTGGACGCCTTGCTCGGCGTCGTCATTTGACCCGGTCAGCCGGTCTTCTCGTCGTGGCCGCCGAACTCTTTGCGCATCGCGGACTGAACTTGGTCAGCGAATCGCGCGTTGCCCTGCGACATCAGCCGCGAGTACAAGGCAGACGAGAGGACGGGGGCCGGCGTTCCGGTGTCGATCGCCGCCTGGCAGGTCCAGCGGCCTTCGCCGGAGTCCGAGACCCGACCGCCGAATTCATCCAGAGTCGGAGACTTGACTAGTGCTGCTGCCGTCAGATCGAGTAGCCATGACGCCACAACCGAGCCGCGGCGCCACAGCTCGGTGATGGCGGCGATGTCGAGGTCGTATTTGTAGAACTCGGGGTTCTCCAGCGGCGCTGTCTCGGCGTCCTGGTCGCGTTGCTGGTTCCCGGCGTTAGCGCGCTTGAGGATGTTCAGTCCCTCGGCGTAGGCGGCCATGAGCCCGTACTCGATTCCGTTGTGCGTCATCTTCACGAAGTGCCCGGCGCCGCTGGGCCCGCAGTGCAGCCAGCCGCGTTCGGCGGGGATCGGCTCTCCAACGCGCCCGGGAGTCCTGGAAACGTCGCCCATACCTGGGGCGATGGTGTCCCAGATCGGGACCATCCGGTTCACGGCGGATGTGTCGCCGCCAATCATGAGGCAGTAGCCGCGCTCCAGCCCCCAAACGCCGCCGCTCGTCCCGCAGTCCAGGAAGTGAGTTCCTTTCTTCGCGAGCACGCTGGAGCGGCGGATGTCGTCGTGGTACCTGGAGTTGCCGCCGTCGATGAGCACGTCGTCGGGTTCGAGAAGCGCCCCGAGTTCAGTGACGACGGATTCAGTGGCCGCCCCCGCCGGCACCATCACCCACACGTTGCGTGGCTTGGCGAGCTTGGCGACGAGGTCGGCCAAGGAACTCGCCGGAGTCGCTCCATCGGCGACCAGGGGGTCGACGGACGTCTTGTGGCGGGCATAGGCGACGCACTCATGGCCATCCCGCATGAGTCTGCGAACGATGTTGGCTCCCATGCGCCCGAGCCCGATCATCCCAAGTTGCATCGGCTTGTCAGTCGGCACCGCTACCTCCCTCGCTGCTTTCGGGCGGAACCGTCCACTAGGCCAGACGACCGCGCCTGTTTGAAACGCTAACGGAACTGCGCCGGCCACGCCTGATGTCGCATCTGTTGGTCGGTCCCATGGCAACGCGTGGCAGTCCTGGATAGGTTGACGGCGGTGGGCCCGGTGGCAGGCGCACCGGACACATCGTGGTGTCGCGATGAAGGAGAGACGACGTGGTGAAGTCGCTGGCCTGGGATGAGCTGAACACTTTGGCGGATTCGGTGGGAGGATGCCGGATTCGAGAGTTACTTCAGGCCGATCCGGGCCGAGCTGAGCGCTTCGTCGCCGAGGGAGCTGGCCTGACGCTCGACTACTCCCGTCAGCGGCTAGACGACGATGTGCTGGCGGCGCTGTTGAAGCTTGCCGAAGAGCGTGGAGTAGAGGCCCGGCGGGATTCGATGTTGTCCGGGGCGCGGATAAACGTGACCGAAGACCGGGCGGTGCTTCACACAGCGCTGCGCCTGCCCAGAGATGCCAGCCTGGTGGTGGATGGTGTGGATGTCGTCGCGGGAGTGCATGACGTGCTTGACCGGATGTCCGCGTTCGCCGACCGGGTTCGTTCAGGGGCTTGGGTTGGGCATACCGGCAGCAGGATCCGGAACATAGTCAACATCGGGATTGGCGGGTCTGATCTGGGTCCAGTGATGGCCTACTCGGCTCTGCGCGCCTACTCGGACCGTGATCTGTGCTTCCGCTTCGTGTCCAATGTTGATGGCACAGACGTAGTTGAGGCGACGATGGACCTCAACCCGGCCGAGACCTTGTTCATCATCTCCAGCAAGACTTTCACGACGTTGGAGACCATGAGCAACGCCGCGGCGGCCCGCGAGTGGGTGATAGCGGGTCTTGGCCAGGAAGCGGACGTCGCGAAGCATTTCGTAGCCGTCTCCACGAACGCTGACGCTGTAGCCGGATTCGGAATCGACACCGCCAACATGTTCGGTTTCTGGGAGTGGGTCGGCGGCCGGTACTCAATGGACTCAGCCATTGGCCTGTCGACGATGATCGCCGTTGGTCCGGCGGGATTTCAGGAGATGCTGGCGGGATTCCACGCGATGGATGAGCACTTCCGGATCGCGCCCGCCCGGGGCAACCTGCCCATGCTCATGGGACTGATCAGCGTGTGGAACCGCAACTTCCTGGATTGCCCGACGGTGGCGGTCCTGCCATACGAGCAGTACTTGTCGCGGTTCCCCGCCTATCTGCAGCAGTTGACGATGGAATCGAACGGTAAGCGTGTCCGGCTGGATGGCTCGCCTGTCCAGTCGCAAACGGGGCCCATCTACTGGGGCGAACCTGGAACGAATGGGCAGCATTCCTTCTATCAGCTCATCCATCAGGGGACCAGCGTGATCCCGGTCGACGTGCTGTTCTTCGACGAACCGCTGAACGAGGTGGGGAGGCAGCACGACCTGCTCGTGGCCAACGCTCTGGCTCAAGCGGCCGTGTTCGCCCTGGGTCGCACCGAGGAAGAGGTGCGCGCCGACGGAGCACCAGATCACCTCGTGGCTCACAAGGTGATGCCCGGCAACAGGCCTTGCAGCGTCATCACGGCAAAGAAGCTGACGCCGCACTCTCTTGGCGCCCTGGTCGCCCTGTACGAGCACATCGTCTTCGTCGCGGGGGCTATTTGGGGAGTGGATTCGTTCGACCAGTGGGGCGTCGAGCTCGGCAAGGTGCTCGCGAGCCAGCTCGTTCCACAGCTGATCGACGGGGCTGGCGCACCCGCTGAGCAGGATCCCGCGACGACCGCCGCTGTGGCTCGCTACCGCTCGGCGAGGGATAGAGGCTGACCAGGGCAGTCCGATCTGGGATGAGTTCAGGCGACAGCGGTTTAGGCTTGACGGTGGATACTGATCAACCACACGTCATTGGAGTCGCAGTGCCGAACGAGGCGTTTCTCGACGCGCTGCGCACGCGCGTGCTCGTGGCCGACGGCGCGATGGGGACCATGCTGCAGGCGGCCGACCTGACGCTGGACGATTTCGAAGGCCACGAAGGCTGCAATGAGATCCTCAACGCCACGAGGCCAGATGTCGTCGCCGCTGTGCATCGCGAGTACTTCGACGTCGGGGTGGACTGCGTCGAGACGAACACGTTCGGCGCGAATCTGGCGAATCTGGCCGAGTTCGGGATCAGTGACCGGATTACCGAGCTGTCGCTGGCTGGAGCCCGCATCGCCCGGGAGGTCGCGGACACGTACACAGCCGGAGATGGACGCGGGCGGTATGTGCTGGGCTCAGTTGGCCCGGGCACGAAGCTGCCTTCGCTGGGGCATGTGGAGTTCGCGGTTCTGCGCGACGCCTACCAGCAGGAATCAGAAGGCCTGATCGCAGGCGGTGTTGATGCCGTGCTCATCGAGACAGTTCAGGATCTGCTCCAAGCCAAGGCGGCCATCATCGGCGCCCGCCGCGCGATCGCCGCAGCCGGTGTGGACGTCCCAGTCCTGGTCCAAGTCACGGTGGAAACAACCGGCACGATGCTGCTGGGAACCGAAATCGGTGCGGCTCTGACATCCCTGCGAAGCCTCGGTGTGGCGGCTATAGGACTGAACTGCGCCACTGGTCCGGCCGAGATGAGCGAACATCTGAGGTACCTAGCCGCCAATTCCGACATCGCGCTGACGTGCATGCCGAACGCGGGTCTGCCTGAACTGACAGCGTCCGGTGCCCACTACCCGCTAACGGCCGAGCAACTGGCGGATGCCCACGATCGATTCGTGCGCGACTACGGAGTGTCCCTGGTGGGTGGCTGCTGCGGGACCACGCCCGAGCACATGCGCGTGGTCGTTGAGCGCGTGGCTGGGCGCCCTGTGGCGGCTAGGTCTGTATCCCCGGAGCCGTCGGCGGCGTCGCTTTACCAGTCAGTCCCGTTCCGTCAGGAGACCGCCTACTTGTCCATCGGTGAACGCACCAACGCGAACGGGTCGAAGGCGTTTCGGGAAGCCATGCTTGCCCAGAACTGGGACGAGTGCGTCGAGATCGCCCGCCGTCAGATCTTGGACGGGGCGCACATGCTGGATCTGTGCGTCGACTACGTCAACCGCGACGCGGTTTCCGATATGAGGAGTATCGCTGGGCGACTGGCGACCGCGTCGACTCTGCCCATCGTCCTTGACTCCACTGAGCCGCGAGTGATCGAGGCGGGACTGGAGATGCTCGGCGGCCGAAGCGTAGTGAACTCGGTCAACTACGAGGACGGCGACGGTTCCGGGTCGCGAATCAACGCGATGATGCCGATCATCAAGGAGCACGGGGCGGCGGTTATCGCGTTGACCATTGATGAGGACGGCCAGGCGAGAACGGCCGAGTGGAAGGTGCGTGTCGCGGATCGCTTGATTGGCGACCTGGTTGGTGTTTGGGGGATGGCGCCCGGTGACATCGTCGTGGACTGCCTGACGTTTCCCATCGCTACGGGGCAGGAGGAGACCAGGCGGGACGGCATCGAAACGATCGAGGCAATCCGTGAAGTCAAGCGCCGCCACCCTGAGGCGCAGACGACACTAGGGGTTTCGAACGTCTCCTTCGGACTGTCGCCAGCGGCGCGCCAGGTGCTGAACTCGGTGTTCCTGAACGAGTGCGTCGAGGCGGGTCTGGACTCCGCGATCGTGGCCACGTCGCGGATCCTTCCCATGGCCCGGATCCCCGCGGACCAGCGGGATGCGGCGCTCGACCTGGTGTACGACCGTCGCGAGTACGCCGACGACGGCTCCCTCGCGCATGATCCGCTTGCCCATTTCCTGGCCATATTCGAGGGTGTGACGACATCATCAGCCGTCGCGGACCGCGCGGCCGAATTGGCGGCGTTGCCGCTGGAGGATCGGCTCAAACGCAGGATCGTCGACGCCGAACGCGGTGGGCTGATCGACGACCTTGACCAAGCGTTGCTGACGAGATCGGCGTTGGTAATCGTCAACGAAATCTTGCTGGATGGCATGCGGAAGGTCGGAGAGCTGTTCGGGTCCGGGCAGATGCAACTGCCTTTCGTACTGGCCAGCGCGGAGGTCATGAAGAGCGCTGTGGCCCATCTCGAACCGCACATGGCACAGTCGGACGGCGCCGGGAAAGGCACGATCGTGCTGGCCACAGTGAAGGGCGACGTTCACGACATCGGTAAGAACCTCGTCGACATCATCTTGACCAACAACGGCTATCGCGTCGTGAACCTGGGAATCAAGCAGCCGATCAGCGCGATCATCGAAGCCGCCGAGGAAAGCGACGCTGACGCGATCGGCATGTCGGGTCTGCTGGTGAAGTCCACTGTCGTGATGAAGGACAACTTGGCGGAGTTGAACGAGCGCAGCCTCGCGGCGCGCTGGCCGGTGTTCCTTGGGGGCGCGGCCCTAACCCGCGCCTACGTTGAGCAGGATCTCGCCGAGCTGTATGCCGGCGACGTCCGCTACGCGCGCGATGCGTTCGAAGGCTTGGCACTGATGGATGCGGTCATGGCCGTCAAACGCGGGGAGCCGGATGCCGCTCTACCTGAGCGTCGGCAGAGGCGCGTGAAATCCGTGCGCGGCGAGCCAGGTTCAGCGGTTGCTGATTCCTCGGGCCGATCCGATGTCGCCGGGGATGTTCCTGTTCCCGAGCCGCCGTTTTGGGGCGTGCGGGTGATCAAGGGCGTGCCCATGGCTGAGATTGTCGCCTACCTCGACGAGCGCGCGACCTTCGTCGGGCAATGGGGACTGAAACCGGCTCGAGGGTCGGGCGAGACGTTTGAGCAACTTGCCGAGGAGGTCGGCCGTCCGCGACTGCGCCACTGGTTGGACCGGATCAAGACGGACGGCTTGCTCGAGCCAGCCATCGTGTACGGGTACTTCCCAGTCAACAGTGATGGCAACGACCTGGTCGTCTTCGACCCCGACGGCTCCCAGATCGCGCGCTTCTCATTCCCGCGGCAGCGGCGAGGCCGTCGGCTATGCATCGCGGACTTCTTCCGCCAGGTCGAGTCGGGAGAAAGAGATGTTCTCGCTTTGACCATCGTGACCATGGGGCGGGTCGCTTCGGAGTCAACGGAGCGGCTATTCGACGAGCATTCCTACCGTGACTACCTGGAGTTGCACGGCCTGGGCGTACAACTCACCGAGGCGCTGGCGGAGTTGTGGCACGCGCGGATCCGCGCCGAGCTGGGATTCGCTGGTGAGGATGACGGTGATCGTTCAACGCTCATCAGGAAGCAGGGCTACCGCGGGTCGCGCTACTCCTTTGGCTACCCTGCCTGCCCTGACGTCGAGCAGCAGGCACAGATCGTGAGGCTGCTTGGATCGGAGCGGATTGGTGTGACCTTGTCCGAGGAGTTCCAGTTGCATCCCGAGCAATCGACTTCGGCGTTGATCGTGCATCATCCAGAGGCCAAGTACTTCAGCGCGACGTGACGCGACGTGAATCGCCGCCGGTTCTCGGGTCGTAGCGGCGAATTGATCAGTTGGGCCATAGGCTCTGGACATGTTGTGGGGAAGGCTTGACGAGGCGGCGTGGCCGACGAAGATCAGCAACATCGATGCCAAGAGGGGGATCGCCGAACGACTCGCTGGACGGGCGCGGGACGGTGACGTCATAGGCATTGGCTCGGGCAGCACCAGCTACCTGGCGCTGATGGCTCTGCGCGATCGAATCAAGTCTGAGGGGCTGCGAGTCATATGCATCCCGACCTCGCATGAGATCGAGACCTACTGCGCCGTGATGGGGCTCGAAGTCACCACTCTCGCAGCCGCCAGGCCCGATTGGTGCTTTGACGGGGCAGACGAAGTGGACCCCGATAACGACATGATCAAGGGTCGTGGGGGAGCGTTCCTGCGGGAGCAGCTCGTCTTCGCAGCTGCGGCGCAGCGAGTGATCCTGGTTGACAAGTCCAAGTTCGTCGAGCGTCTGGGACTAACTCACGATCTGCCGCTGGGCGTGGTGCCTGAGGCGGTGGAACTGGTCCACGACAGGCTGGTCTCGGAGCTGGGCACGGCTCCGACAGTTAGGTCGGCTGGTGGCAAGGACGGGGGAGTGATCACCGAGCAGGGGCATTTGATCATGGATCTCGCGTTGGACGGCAGTCGCTCAGCCTCAGACCTAGAGCGCCTGCTGCTGACGACGCCGGGCATCGCGGCGACCGGGCTCTTCGTGGGCTATGAGTTCGAGATCATCTCGTAGCGGGCTGTGTCTTCTGTGTGGCCCTTCGAGGGTGTCTTGTTCGACATGGACGGCACGCTTGTGGACACCGAGCCTGTGTGGCGGGTGGCTGAGGCCGAACTGATGCACGGGTTCGGGGCGGAGTGGACCGCCGAGGACCAGGACCTCGCCATGGGCGGATCGGCGACCCGAGTCACGCGGTACATGGCGGACAAGATTGCCGCCAGCGGAGGCCAGCGGCCGGATCCGGAGATCCTGGTCGACATGTTCGACCGCGTCATGTTGCGCATGTTCGCCGAATCGCCCCCGGAACTGAAGCCGGGTACACCCGAACTGCTGGTCCAGGTCGCGTCAAGCGGTCTGCCTATAGCGCTTGTCTCTTCCTCTCCGCGTCGACTCATGACGGCCATCCTCGACGGGATCGGTGACGACTGGTTCGACGTCACTGTCGCTGCCGAGGACGTGGACCACCACAAACCCGATCCGCTGCCTTACTTGCGCGCTGCCGAGCTGCTGGGAGTTGATCCGGCTCGCTGTGTCGTCATCGAGGATTCTCGGCCAGGCGTGGAATCCGCCGTCGCCGCTGGGGCGTTCGTCATCGCGGTGCAGGAACTGACCGTGATCGCTCCTGGCCCAAGAAGCGTCGTCGTCGACTCGCTGGTTGGGGTGGATCTGGCCCTCATCGCCTCCTGGTACAGGGGACCGAGCTAGCCCGTTCCGGCGTTCGTGCCCGGCCCCCGTCAGCGGAAGCGGCCGTTCCCGACAAACGCACCCGTTGCGCAAGGAAACACTCGTTGCAACGGGCGCGTCTGTACCCTAAAGGGTGCGTTTGTGGGAACGGCCGTTCCTGCCAGCTGGAGGGAGGATTCGCGTGGCGCTCAGTTAGGGGCCGGACGTTGCGCCCGTGAAGGCCAGGAGGGGTAGAGCCGCATCCCACCGCGCTGTCTCGCAGCTGTTGGTTCGCTTGAACTTGGTGTCGACTTGCTTACCGTTCCATGTCCCCGTGACAGTCGCTGTTTGTGCCCCGCTGAAGACAGCGGCGCAGATCGTCTCGGGGTCCACCGGCTGGAACGGGTCATCGCCGTCGACGGTTGCTTCAGCCAGGAACTCACAGGCCTCGCTCGGGTTCGGATGGGTTCCATCGGGGGGATCGCATTGCAGGGTCCAGGAACTCTGACCGCCATCGTCAACAACGATGGACAGGCTCGCGACTCGGGGCGGACTCGTGGCGGTTTGGTCTGATGAGGCGCAGCCGACCGCGAGGACGGCAACTGACATGACGGCTAATGCCGTCCCGAAGTGACGCATGACTCCAGGTTATCCCCGACCGGGGCCACTAGCGTCGCTCAGACCGCCTGTACGCTCTCGAGGCCGATCATTCGCTGGACGATCGTGTCCGCCGTTGGATCGCTCATCTCGTCCACAATGTGGCCGTCGGCGAGGAACAGTATCCGATCGGCGTATGAAGCGGCGCCCGGATCGTGAGTCACCACGACGATGGTTTGCCCGAACTCGTCGACTCCGCGCCTGAGGAAAGCGAGCACTTCAGCGCTAGCTTTGGAGTCCAGGTTGCCCGTGGGTTCATCAGCGAAGATGACCGCTGGACGTGACGCCAGTGCCCTGGCACAGGCCACGCGCTGTCGCTGGCCGCCAGACAACTCCGACGGCTTGTGGTTCAGCCGGTCGCCGAGGCCAACTGCGGCGATGACTGTGTCGAGCCACGCGTCATCGGCGGTTCGTCCAGCTAGGTCGAGCGGCAAGGTGATGTTCTCCAGCGCTGTCAGAGTCGGTATCAGGTTGAACATCTGGAACACGAATCCGACGGACTCGCGGCGCAGCCGGGTCAGTTTCGCGTCGGACAGCTCAGATAGCTCCACGTCGCGGATGAACACGCTGCCTTCGGTGACCGAGTCCAACCCGGCCAGACAGTGCAGGAGCGTTGACTTGCCAGACCCGGATGGTCCCATCACAGCTGTGAGCTGGGCGGTCTCGATGTCGCAGTCGACCGCGTCGAGGGCGACAACGCGGGTGTCTCCTTCGCCATAGATCTTGGTCAGCCCGCGCGCGCGCACGGCGGATCGTTCCACGGTCGCGGTTTCGGGGCGGTCCATCGTCACAGTGTCACCCCTAACGCGGTGTGCTCGCTGCCCGAACTCCCAGGGAGCGGCGGCGCGATTCCATCCCACGCCGGGCAAAGGCTCTTGTGGTGGCACCAATCGCATAGCCGCGACGGTTTGGGGCGCCAGAGCCCGGCTTTCGCGGCGTTGTCAATGGCGCTCCACAGCGCCTCCACTTTCCGCTGGGTGGCCAGGAGTTCTGGTTCGGTTGGCTCAATCGCGATCGATTCCGCGCTCGCTAGGTACATCAGCTGCAACCGCGCCGGGACTTGCCCGAATTCCCGCCAGACGACTAGCCCGTAGAAGCGCATCTGGAACAACGCCTTTGTCTCCCAGCCCTGGCCAGGTGCGCGCCCGGTCTTGTAGTCGACGACCCGCAAAGCCCCCGACGACGACCGGTCGAGGCGATCTATGATCCCCCTGAGCACAAGCCCGCTGTCGAGCGTCGTTGAGACCGACAGCTCCCGCTCCGCGGGTTCAAGACGGTTCGGGTCTTCGATCTCGAAGTAGTGCGGCAGAATGGCTCCCGCGTCCTCCAGGAACCGGGCGACCCGTTCTTGGGCTGGCTCGCTTTCGGATGAGTCCGCGAGCCAGCGTTCCCAAGCGCTCTCATCGGCGAAGAGGAGACCCGGAAGCTCGGGGCGCTCCCGCGAGATCGACTCCCAGCTCGTCGCGATCAGAGATTGAGCCGCCGCTAGGGTTCTGCCTCCCGCCGGGAGGTCGAACAGGCGCTCCATAACTAGGTGCAGCAGGGTTCCGCGCACGGCGTCCTCGCCCGGAGGCTCTGGAATACGGTCGATGGAACGAAACCGGTACAGCAGAGGGCAGGACATGAAGTCACCGGCCCGCGAAGGGGACAACGAACTGGGGGGGCGGGGCCCCAGTGACCGGCCCGTCGCGGCGGTTGTTGAAGACATGGCAACACGCTATCTCCCACGTCCGACAGCGGCTTGGGCCCGTCGCCGAGGCCCATACAGTAGAAGGGTGACGATCCTGGGCGCTTCGCCGACGGCCAAGCCGGGGGGGCCAGCGTTCAACATGCTGGGATTCCGTGTGGCGATTCCCTGGAACACGCTGATAGGGATCCTGATCATCGCCGTTCTTTGGTACCCGGAGTTCTCCCGGCGATACGGGGGCGTTGGTCAGTGGCTGCTGGCTGTGGCATTCGCGCTGCTACTAGTTGGGTCCATCCTGCTTCACGAGTTGGCGCATGCCCTGACAGCGAGAGCCATGGGCTACCCGGTGACCGGAGTGACGTTGTGGGCGCTGGGGGGTTTCACGACGTTCAAGACGGGCAGGAACCACGGCCCTGGGCGTGCGGCGACCATCGCCGCGGCCGGACCGGGCGCAACCTTGTCCATCGCGGTTCTCGCGGGCGCGGCAGCGTCGGCGCTTCCGCATGGGACCTTCGCAAACGAGATCCTTGCCGCCCTGTCCTCGGCTAACGCGGTGATAGGCGTGTTCAACCTGTTGCCAGGCAGCCCGTTGGATGGCGGAGCCATCGTTGAGTCCATCGTCTGGGCCTTCACGGGATCAATGGCGCGTGGGCAGCTCGTCGCAGCGTGGATCGGCAGAGTCCTGGCCGTGATCGTAGGCGCTTCGCCCTTCGTCGTCGCCGCGGCCGTGGGTGGTCAGCCGTCGCTGTCGCTCTTGCTGATCGCTCTGGTGTTGGCCGTCCTGCTTTGGACCGGCGCTTCGGCTTCGTTGGCTGCCGCCCGTTCCTCGGAGCGACTCAGGTCGGTTCCAGCGGCAAGCCTCGCGCAGCCCGTGGCCGCCGTTTCGTCCGACGCTACGGTCGCCATGTCACTGGCCCAGCAGCGCGAAGGCGTTGTCCAGGTAGTCATCGGATACGAGGGCGTGCCGCTTGGCATCGTGCGAACCGAAGCCGCAGCAGCTGTCCCGGCGCAAGAGCGGGACCGTCTCGGCGTCCTGGCGGTTTGCGTGAGCCTGACTGACCTTCCCCTGGTCGAGGCCGGGGGGACAGCGTGGGATGTGCTGACCGCCTGCCAGGAGAGTGACGCGCGTTTCGTTGGACTCCGCGATGAGCGCAGCGGGCAGGTTCTGGGTGTGGTTGACACCGACGCGATGTTCGTAACGATGGGGCAATGATGCCGACCAGCCGCGGAGGCATCGGCGAGGTGTTGCGGCCAGGCGACGTCGTGCAGCTCACCGACCCGAAGGGTCGGCATCAAACGATCACACTCGACCCTGACGGGGTTCTCCACACGCACAAGGGCGCCTTGCCTCACGCCGAGATGATCGGTCAGTCCGAAGGAATCGTCGTCACAACCAGCGGAGGGGCGGCCTACCTGGTCCTGAGGCCGATTCTGGAGGACTACGTGCTGGCGATGGGCCGCAAAGCAGCCATCGTGTACCCCAAGGACGCCTTCGCGATCGTGGGTCTTGCTGGAGTCGGGCCCGGGTCACGCGTCCTGGAAGCTGGAGCCGGGTCAGGTGGGTTGACCTGCTTCCTGCTCAACGCGGTCGGACCAACCGGCGAGGTGTACTCATACGAGGCCAGGCCCGAGTTCGCCGAAGTCGCCGAGCGCAACGTCACCAGATGGTTCTCTGGCCGACCGGACAACTGGCGGCTGGTCGCCGAACCGTTGCCTGAGGATCCCGAACCCCGCCAACTCGATGCCGTCGTGCTGGACATGCTCGCCCCCTGGGAGTGCCTTGAGGCAGCCGAGGCATGCCTGGCACCGGGTGGTCGGCTCGTATCTTACGTGGCGACAACCACTCAAATGTCGATGCTCGTGGAGTCCCTTAGAGTGCGCGGAAAGTGGACCGAACCGCGGGCGACTGAGTCGCTCCTTCGCACCTGGCATCTGGAGGGATTGGCTGTGCGGCCCGATCACCGGATGGTGGCGCACACCGCGTTCCTCGTGTCCACCAGGCGGCTCGCTGACGGAACCAGACCGCTCGCGCGCCGCCGCAGGCCCGCTCCAGGTGCCTACGGGCCGGACTATTCAGGCCCTCGCCCAGAACTACCGTAAGTAGTTGGATGGGTTTTTTCAGTGATTCGGTTGCGACCTGCGGGGAGCCGCTAGGGTCAGATCAGGAGGTGGATGATGGCCCAGGACACGCCCACCAGTGAGGAACGACCGGACGGTTTCGAACGCGCCGCCGCCCTGCACCGCAGGATCGCGGAACTTCGAGCCGAAGTCGCGGCCTCGACCGCACACAATCAGCGGTTGAGCGCGACGCTGCGGGAGGCCCGGGATCAACTCGTCGCCCTGAAGGCGGAACTCGATAGGCTCAACGATCCACCAGGCGGATACGGCATCTTCGTGCAGGACAACGGCGACGAGACCATTGACATCCTCGTTTCCGGCCGCAAGATGCGCGTTTCCTGGGGCGGTGACACGCGGCCCGAGGACCTGCACCCCGGGCAGGAAGTGATGCTCAACGAGTCGATGAACGTGATCGGGGCACGCCAATACGAGGTCGCCGGCGAGATCGTCATGTTCGTGGAGCTGGTCGACGACGAACGGGCACTAGTCGCCGGCCACGCGGACGAGGAGCGCATCGTCCGCCTGGCTGAGCCATTGCGGGGAGCGAAACTGCGTGCCGGGGACTCGCTGCTGATGGAACCACGGACCGGCTATGTGTACGAGCGGATCCCCAAGTCCGAGGTCGAGGAGTTGGTGCTCGAAGAGGTTCCCGACATCGACTACTCCGACATCGGCGGGCTCGGGCCACAGATTGAGATGATCCGGGACGCCGTCGAGTTGCCGTTCCTGCACGCTGAGCTGTTCGCTGAGCACGCGCTAGCCGCTCCGAAGGGCATCCTTCTTTACGGGCCACCCGGGTGCGGCAAGACTCTGATCGCCAAGGCGGTAGCGAACTCGCTGGCCAAGCAGGTCTCTAAGGTCGCCGAGAGCAAGGACGCCAGGTCCTTCTTCCTGAACATCAAGGGACCCGAGCTACTCAACAAGTACGTCGGTGAGACCGAGAGGCACATCCGCCTGGTATTCCAAAGGGCGCGGGAAAAGGCGAGCGAAGGCACGCCCGTCATCGTGTTCTTCGACGAGATGGACTCACTGTTCCGGACCAGAGGGTCAGGCGTCTCAAGTGATGTGGAGAACACGATCGTTCCCCAGCTCCTGAGCGAGATCGACGGCGTGGAGAGTCTGGAGAACGTGATCGTGATCGGGGCCTCGAACCGCGAGGACATGATCGACCCAGCGATCCTTAGACCGGGTCGCCTTGACGTGAAGATCAAGATCGAGCGCCCCGACGCACAGGGCGCCGCCGACATCTTCAGCAAGTACCTGACGCCGAATTTGCCGTTGCACGCCGATGACCTTGCCGAGAACGGCGGCTCGCCGGAAGAGACCTGCGCTGCCATGATCCGGGCGGCCGTGGAGCGCATCTACACCGAAAACGTGGACAACCGGTTCCTTGAGGTGACTTATGCGAATGGCGACAAGGAAATCCTGTACTTCCGGGACTTCAACTCCGGGGCCATGATCGAGAACATCGTGTCGCGGGCGAAGAAGATGGCGATCAAGGACCTCCTCGACACCGGGCAGCGTGGGCTCAGGGTTCAGCACGTGCTCGCGGCGTGCCTGGACGAGTTCCGCGAGAATGAGGATCTGCCGAACACGACCAACCCAGATGACTGGGCGAGGATCTCGGGCAAGAAGGGCGAACGGATCGTGTTTATTCGGACCCTCGTCCGTGGGAAGTCCGGGGACGACCTTGGGCGGTCCATCGACACGGTCGCTCACACCGGTCAGTACCTCTAGCCAGCCCCCCTCGATTGACCTCCGCGAGGCATCTCAGTTCCGGCGGGTCCGGACAAATGGGTCATGTCGGCTACGGACAGTTAGACACGGCGCGCTACGGCGCGCAACCGGGGTTGCGGATCGCTAGGGTTCCGAGCAGATGGGCGGCAGTGCGCCGCCCCCCACAAGTCGCCAAAGCGCGACTAGGAGGCGACCATGGCTCAAGATCCAAAAGCCGACGCTGGCGGAGGTGCGTCAGCTGTTGCGGAGCGCTACCGCACAGGACGAGTGCTCAAGATGGCCATCGTCGCCGCTCTGGGTGGATTCCTGTTCGGGTTCGACTCGGC
The DNA here is from genome assembly GCA_030700225.1 of Candidatus Nanopelagicales bacterium. Classification (NCBI taxonomy): domain Bacteria; kingdom Bacillati; phylum Actinomycetota; class Actinomycetes; order Candidatus Nanopelagicales; species Candidatus Nanopelagicales bacterium. The sequence goes on from JAUYJT010000063.1 coordinate 32,901, forward strand.
GGTTGTGAATGGGGCGAAGCAGGCGATCGAGGACAAGTTCAACCTCGCCAACGACGACATTTGGTTCTTCTCGGCCATCGGGTTAGTTGTCTCGGTCGCGCTGCTGGGCTCGGCTGTGGGCGCCTGGTTCGCGGGGCCGCTTGCGAACAAGTACGGGCGCAGGCGCGTGATGGTGATCGCGGCAGCGCTGTTCCTCTTGGCCGCGTTCGGGCAGGGGTTCCCGTTCGGAGTCCTTGACCTTGTGTTCTGGCGCTTTGTCGGCGGCGCCGGCATCGGGGTTGCCTCCGTGATCGCGCCGATGTACATCGCGGAGGTGGCCCCCGCCGCGCTCCGTGGCCGACTGGGGTCGCTGCAGCAGCTCGCGATTGTCACGGGCATCTTCACCAGCGCTCTTACTAACTACGTCCTCCTCAACGCCGCCGGCGGAGAGAGCGCGAACGCTCCGCTTTGGGGGTTGGAAGCCTGGCAGTGGATGTTCCTGGTCATGGTCATTCCCGCGGTTGTTTACGGTGGTCTCGCGCTCAGGATCCCCGAATCGCCCCGCTACCTGGTCTCGATCGGCAAGGACGAGGAAGCCGCCGAGATTCTGGGTTCGATAATCGAGGGCGACCAACACGGCACGGTAGCCGAGATCAAGCAGACCTTGGCGGGGGAGCACAAGCCTCGGTTCAGGGACCTGAGGGGTGCGGCGCTTGGGCTCCACCCGATCGTGTGGATCGGCATCGGCCTGAGCGTGTTCCAACAGTTCGTCGGCATCAACGTGATCTTCTACTACTCAAACACGATCTGGTCATCCGTCGGCCTGGGTGAGAGCGAGGCGTTCCTGATCACGCTCATCACCAACACGACGAATGTGGTGGTCACCTTCGTCGCGATAGCTCTCGTTGAC
>JAUYJT010000064.1 GCA_030700225.1 Candidatus Nanopelagicales bacterium
GACCCGGCTGCCGGGTCAAGAGGCGAGGAACCAACACCATCGAACATGTGTCCGATACTAATCGACCCCCCCGACAACCCCACCCAACGACACGGCCAGAAGCAAGAAATCACCCACAACCCGCAGGTCCCCACTGGAATCCGAAGTGCCGTCATAGCGTTTCCGCCTGACGAGACTTACCCGCTCTGTCTTGGCGTCGATCGTTCTCGAACCAGAGCCTCTTGAGCCACGGACGCTACTAGGATTCCGTCCTGTTTGAAGAACTGCCCGCGAGCGAATCCGCGTCCGTCACGGGCGACTGGGCTGTCGGTGACGAGCAACAGCCACTCATCGGCCCTGAATGGCGCGTGGAACCACATGGCGTGATCGATGGACGCCTTGTCCAGATTCTGTGTCTGGGAACTGCCTCCGTGCGGCCCGAGGACGGTTTCGACGAGGGTCAAGTCCGACACGTAAGTGACTGTGCAGACATGGATCAATGGTCCGTCCGGCAGGGTCTCCCGAGAGCGGACCCAAGTCATCTGATCGGCGCCAAACGGCGTGATTCGGCGGACGACAGCAGGGTCGATGAAGCACAGCTCAAGCAGTTGACGATCCGGGAAACCAGCGTCGTGCATCTCGCTGCCTCGATGGGCCGAGTCAGTCGGGTGGCCGACGTCGACGCGGGAGAGTATGTCTTCGCCGTTGAGATCCTCAGGACTGGGGATCGACCCCATCCAGCCGCCGTCGGCGCCCACGGCAGGAGGCTTCTGATGCGACGGCCCTGGCCTGTGCAACGCGAACGACGCCGACATCATGAATATCGTTTCTCCGTACTGGACCGCTCGCACGCGCCTCGTTGAATAGGAGCGTCCGTCTCGCGGTCGGTCCACGATGTAGACGATGTGGTCCGTGGTCCTTCCGGGACGCAGGAAGTATCCGTGCAACGAATGGACGGATCTCTCGCGATCTTCGACGGTGCTACCCGCCGCGACGAGGGCCTGAGCCGCGACCTGCCCTCCGAAGGCACGAAGCGGGGCGCCAGCATGGCACCAGCCGGTGAAGATGTCCCGGTCAATGCGCCTCAATGCCAGCCGTTCCACTAGGTGTCGCTCGGCGCCGGGCGGGTGGTTGTGGCGTGGAGTTTCGGGTGTCATCTAGCTGCCCTTCACTGGGTTCCGCGCGCCGATGCGTATTGGTCTCGAATCGTGGGCTCCGGATCCGCGCGGTAGTCGTCGCTGCCGCCAAGTTCCCACCGCGGAGGCTGCGCTTCGCCGGAAAGCACCCACGCTGCCTGTCGGGCGGCGCCATCCGCGACGTACTCACCGGGTTCGGGGACTACCACCGGAGCTGCGAAGACCTGTGGTGCGATATCGCGGACCGCCGCCGACCTAGCGCCCCCGCCGATGAGTATCACTCGACGCACGACGATCCCCTGAGCCACGAGGGCGTCCAATCCGTCAGCTAGCCCGCAGAGCACGCCCTCAACGGCCGCCCGGGCAACGTGGGTCGGGCTCATGTTGGACAGTGTGAGCCCATGTAGCGTGCCTGTCGCATTGGGGCGGTTTGGCGTGCGTTCCCCTTCCAGGTAGGGCACGAATGCCATCCCGTCGCATCCGGCTGGGGCTCGCAGAGCCATGGCCGAAAGCTGGTCAAGGCCAACGCCAAGAACCTTCGCTGTGGCATCGAGTACGCGCGCGGCGTTGAGCGTGCAGACCAAGGGAAGGTAGTTTCCTGTGGCGTCGGCGAATCCCGCAACCTCCCCGGATGAGTCGTGTGTAGGCGATTCAGACACCGCGCAAACAACGCCCGAGGTGCCGATGGACAAGATCACGTCTCCGACGCTAGCTCCGACACCCAGCGCCGCGGCCATGTTGTCCCCGGTACCGGGACCAACCACGGCAGATTCGCTGAGGCCGGGAACTGCCGTCGACCCTGCCCGTTGGCCTGGACCGAGGACTCGCGGGAGCTGGACGTCGTGGCCCAAGGCCGCCCGCAGCAGATCCGGGCAGTACGTTCCGGCTTCGGGGTTGAAGTAGCCGGTACCGGACGCGTCGCCTCGATCCGTGACCAGGTCTTTGATTTCGAGAAGCTTCGGGCCGCCCATCAGCATCCACGTCAGCCAGTCATGTGGAAGACACACCGCGGAAGTGCGACTGGCGTTAGCTGGCTCGTGCTCCGCCATCCACGCCAGCTTCGTGATCGTGAACGAGGCTACTGGGACCGACCCGGTCTCGTCGGCCCAGAAGCGGGGCCCACCGAACTCGCCGACTAGCCGCTCGGCCTGAGGCGCCGAACGCGTGTCGTTCCACGACAGCGCTGGCCGCACGCTGTCGCCCGCGTTGTCGAGCGCGACCATGCCGTGCTGTTGACCGCCGACCGCGATCGCGGCCACGTCGTTCAGGCCTCCCGCCGCTTGGGCAGCCTCCTTGAACGCCCGCCACCACGCCTGCGGCTCGACCTCGGTTCCCTCCGGGTGGGCCGCGCGGCCCTGGCGGACTAGCTCACCAGTGGAAGCTTCGCGGATGACTACCTTGCATGACTGGGTCGAGCTGTCGACCCCGGCAACCAGCGTCACGGCCGCCTGACTCCCAGGAGGTGATTCACGGCGAGCTGATTCAGCTTGACGTATCCACTGCCCTTGACAGCGGCGGCGTCCGCGTCGAAGTCCTCGAACGCGGACTTATCGGCCCGGAAGTCGGCGATGCTCTCGCCTTCGCTGAGAGTGGGCTCGGCGAGTCCTGACAGACCCGACTCCGCCAGGGCCTCGGCAACGGCCGGATCGGAGCGGAAGGCGAGCGCGCGCTCCTTCAGGAGTAGATACGTCGTCATGTTGGCGGCAGCGGCCTCCCAAACGCCTGCCATGTCCTCAGTCCGCAGAGGCTTGAAGTCGAAGTGCCGCGACCCTTCGTATGCCGGTCCGCCTCCGATCGCGCCGTTCTCCAGCAGGTCAACGAGGAAGAAGGCGTTGATCAGGTCCCCGTGTCCGAACACTAGGTCCTGGTCGAAGCGGGGGCCGTGCTGGCCGTTGAGGTCAATGTGGAACAGCTTGCCGTGCCAGAGTGCCTGCGCCACGCCGTGAGCGACGTTGAGCCCCGCCATCTGCTCGTGACCGACCTCCGGGTTGACTCCCACCATGTCGGAATGCTCGAGGGTGTTGATGAAAGCCAGCGCGTGCCCGATCGTCGGCAGGAAGATGTCCCCACGCGGCTCGTTCGGCTTGGGCTCGACAGCGAACCGGATGTCGTAGCCGTTGTCGATGCAGTACTGGGCCAGTGTGTCCAGACCATCCCGGTACCGGTCCAGCGCGGTCCGCACGTCTTTGATGCCGTCTGTCTCGGCTCCCTCACGGCCTCCCCAGAAGACGTAGACTCCGGCGCCCAGTTCAGCCGCGAGGTCCAGGTTGCGCATGACCTTGCGCAGCGCGAATCGGCGAACTGAGCGGTCCGGGCTCGTGAATGCTCCGTCCTTGAATACAGGATGCGTGAACAGGTTCGTGGTCAACATCGGAACCGCGAGCCCCGTGTCAGCTATGGCCTGCTTGAAGTTGGCGATGATCCGGTCTCGGGTGGCGCCGTCGGACCCGAACGGGACCAAGTCATCGTCGTGGAAGTTGACCCCGTAGGTCCCCAGCTCGGCCAAGCGGTAGACGGACTCGACCGGATCCAGGGGCGGGCGCGTAGGTTCCCCGAAAGGGTCACGCGCTGGCCAGGCGACGGTCCACAGCCCGAACGTGAACTTGTCGGCGGGGGTTGGTTGGGGCAGATTCATGGATCCCTCCTAAGTTGTCCTTGACGCTAGTGGGCTGCGAGCCCCGGATGCCCGTCCACTGACTCGATGGCGACGCCGGTCAGTGGTAGTCGAGCGTTGGTACGATGCGAGCGTGAGCGCACCGGCACAGGCTCCCAGGGCTCGACTGATCAAGGCGGCGGAGGACCACTTCCGGCGCTTCGGGTACAAGGGCACAACCGTCGATGACATCACGGGTGAGGCCGCGACCGGCAAGGGCAGCTTCTACTTGCACTTCGACTCCAAGGAGCAGGCCTACCTCGCCGTCGTCGAGGCATCGATGGAGCGATTCTTGGAGCGCGCCGCTGAAGCTCTGCGCGGCGAGGGAACGGCGCCGGAGCGCCTCCGGGCACTCGTCGCAGTGACCGCGGAGCACTACGGCGATGATGAGTTCCTTCGCTCATCGATGTTCGGCGGGGGCAAACTCGTGGACGGTGAGGTCGCGCGACGCGCCGCCGAGATTCAGCGAGGACGAATCCGCGGCCTGCTCGGCGAGACGCTCGCGGGTGGCCAGTCCGAGGGAACGATCCGAGCCGAACTCGATGTTGACGCCACCGCCGCGATCCTCTTCGAAGTCGGCTGGGCCGTGGTGCGGACCGAGTTGGAGGGAGCCTCTCAGATCTCGCTCGGCGCGGCGCTCGATGCGCTCAACGACATGATCGGACTCGGTCTGCAGCCGCGCGAGACCCCAGGGGACGTCAAGCCCGCTTCCCGTCGACGCTTCCTGGGCAGGGCGTAAGCCGCCTCGGGGCGGCCCCAGGCCTCGACCCGCCGCCCGCTCAACCCCCTCACCGCGGAAACGGCCGTTCCCGCCAAACGCGCCTGTTTGGGTACAGACGCGCCCGTTTCAACGAGTGTTTCCTTGCGGAACGGGTGCGTCTATCAGGAACGGCCGCAAACGCAGAACGGGCGTGCTGTTTGGCGCTCGAACCCGGTAGCCATTGCGGCAACGAGTGACCAGTAGGCTAGGCCAGTCAGTGTTCACCAAGGGTGGATCGGTGTGCAGGCGAGGAGGCGTGGCGTGGCGGACGAGGTGTTGCTCAGAGTGGAGGGCGACGTGGCCACGGTCACGCTCAACCGCCCCGAACGGCTGAACACGCTGGCCGTCGATACCGTCGACCTGCTGTGCGACGCATTATCGCGAGTGGCGGCATCGGACGCCCGCGTAGTAGTTCTGGCGGGGACGGGACGTGTGTTCTGCGCCGGTGCCGACCAGGCTGAGATGGTCGAACGGACAGCTGGGGACTGGGAGCCGATCGTCCGCAGGTACTTGGACCCGATCAGGGCAATAGTCGCCATGCCGCAGCCGGTCATCGCCGCGCTGCACGGAGATGCCGTCGGAGGAGGGTTCGGCCTAGCGCTGGCGTGCGACATTCGAATCGCGGCGGCCGGGATACGGATGGGTGCGCCGTTCACGCGCCTCGGCCTCGCGGGGTGCGACATGTCGGCGGGCTGGTTCTTGCCCCGGTACGTCGGTCTGGGCAAGGCGACGGAGCTGATGCTGACTGGTCGGTTGATCGAGGCGGAGGAAGCCGCCGCGCTGGACCTGGTGCATGGTGTGGTTCCCGCCGAAGAACTTCAGGCTGAGGTTGACCAGTGGGCGCGGCGGTTCGCCGCTGGACCCCCGATCGCCCATCAGTGGACAAAGCGCGCGATCCATCGCTCCATCGGATCGGACATGGATGCTGAATTCGAGCTGGAGATTTTCGCGCAGGTGCAATGCCTCCAAAGCGCCGATCACCGCGAGGGAATCACGGCATTCCGGGAAAAGAGGCGTCCGGAGTTCCGAGGTGCCTGACCTCACCGAAACCCAGGTGCGGTTCCGCGCGGAGGTGGCCCGATTCGCCGCCACGGAGATCGCGCCCCACGCGCAGGAGTGGGACGAGACGGGGGAGTTCCCGAAACATCTGTTCGGGAAGCTCGGGGAACTCGGCTGGCTCGGAGTCGGCCTGCCGCCCGAGGCCGGGGGATCGGGTGGCGGTGCGACTGATCGTTGCGTCCTGATCGAGGAGCTGGCTAGAGCATCGGCGGGTGTGGCGCTGGGGATCTACGTGCACTTCGCGCTCGCGGCATCGGCGATCGCCATCGTCGGATCCGGAGAGCTGGCCGAGAAGTACGTGCCCGCGATGCTCGCCGGCGAGGCGACCGGAGCCTGGGCATACGCCGAACCCGACTCAGGAGCAGACGTCACCCGGGTCCGACTCAGCGCGCGCGAAGACGGCGACCACTACGTATTGAACGGCAGCAAGCTATACATCACGAACGCCACGTTCGCTGACGTGCTCGTCGTCGTCGCACGCACCAGCGGTGAGCCCGGAAGCCTCAAAGGCATTTCCGTGTTCGTTGTCCCGGGTGATTCCGCCGGGATGGAGCGCCGGCCGATGCGCAAGGTTGGGATGAGGGCCTCCGAGCTCGGCGAACTGCACTTCACCGACTGCCTTGTGCCCCGGGATCACCTCGTCGGGCAACCGGACAACGGATTTCGACAATGCCTGCCGGTGCTTTCCCAAGGCCGGGTATTCGGCGGAGCGCTGGCCGTTGGCTTGGGCAGCGCTGCGTTGGAACAGGCCGTGCGCCATGTGAGCACCCGAGAGCAGTTCGGCGGTCCGCTGACGGATCTACAGGGCGTCAGGTTCACGATCGCTGACATGGCGACGCGGCTGCGCGCCGCCCGTTCGCTCGTCTATTCCGCGGCGGCCAAGCTGGACTCGGGCCAGGCGTATGACGCCGAGGCCTCGATCGCGAAACTGTTCGCTTCCCAGACGACAACCTGGCTTGCCGAGCGGGCCATGCATTTGCACGGCGCCCAGGGGTTCATGATGGATTCCCCCGTCCAGCGCTTCTACCGCGACTGCAAGATCCTGGAGTACGGAGAGGGAGCAAACGAAGTCCAGCGCGAGATGATCTTCAAGTCCGTCGCGGGTGGCTTCAGGCCGTAGCGGTGGCTTCAGCGGCGGTTGGTAGAAGCCTCACGGCTCGACTACGACGCGCACGACTCCGCCGTCCCGGCTGGCCAGATGCCGCAGGGCCTCATCCGCGGCGCTGAGGGGATAGCGTGCCGAAACTGAGCCGCTGAGATCGAGCCTGCCCGCCGCGATCAGTGAGTACAGGTCGACGATGTCGGCTGGGTCCATCCCGAACGAACCCATGACCTGCTGTTCGCGCCCGACGAACGCCGCCAGCGATGGGAGAGCCGGGCCTCCAGGGCCGACTCCGACCAGCACAGCTCGGCCCATCTTCCCCAACGAGCGCATAGCCTGTTCGGACGTCGCGGGCCTGCCGACGAACTCCAGCGCCAGATCCAAACCCCCGAACGCGCGCACCTCGCGGGGCACGTCGGTTTCACCCGGGTCCAGCGCGACGTCGGCTCCGAGTCGCAGCGCTCGATCGCGCGCATGCTCGTCGGGGTCAACAGCGACGATGCGCGCGGCACCCATGAGTCGAGCGAGCATGATGGCGTGGGTTCCGAGTCCTCCGCAGCCAAACACGCCCACGGTCTCGCCGGCCCGCAATTGACCCCGGGTGCGCAGCGCGTGGAACGGAGTCGCCACGCCGTCGGTGACTACGGCCGCGACGGGGAAATCGATGACGTCGGGCAGCGGCACGAGGGTTCTCGCGGGCACGCTCACGAATTCGGCCAGTGCGCCATCGCGGCTCATCCCGTAGACCTTGGAGTTGTCGCACAGCGATGGTCGGCCAGCGAGACAGAATCGGCACCTGCCGCACCAATCGGCGGGGAACATAGCGACGCGCTGCCCGACAGATAGGCCGTCCACGTCAGCGCCGAGCCGGGCGATGACACCCGCAGCCTCGTGCCCGAGCGTGATCGGCGTGCGCGCCACGGGGAGGTCACCGACGACGGCCAGATGAAGGTCCGTCCCGCACAAGCCGCACGCGCGAACAGCCACGAGGACCTCATCGCGCCCTGGAGTCGGCACCGGAACTCGCGTGATCGCCAACGGCTTCCCGGGCGCCACGAGCTGGGCCGCGAGCATAGTCGTCATCGGGCGGCTCCGCTGCCAGCGACGGCCTTGGCGGAGGCCAGCCCGTCGAGAAGCAGGTCCAGGGCTTCGCCCAGTTCGTGGTCACTCGGGTGCGCCGGGGCGCCGAGGTTCACCCGCGAGTCATGCAGCACGCCCAGACCAACGAAGGTGGCCCACAGAACGTCCACAGCGACCCGAGCCAGTCTCTCGTCTGCCTTGTCCATGAGTTCGGCGACGCGGCGGAAGTTGTCGCCCGAGCGCCGTGCCAGTTCCGCCTTGACTTCAGGGGACACTCCGGTCGTCGCGTCGGGATTGGCCAGCGAAGTGAAGACGTGGAAGTACTCGGGGTACTGGGAGCGCAGTTCGGAGAACATGCTCCACAGTTCCCGCACGAGCTGCGCGGGCGGCCTTGGCTCACCCGCCCCGGCCAGGGCCGCGATTCGCGACTCCATGAATTCGATCGCCTCGAACAGCAGCGAACTGAAGATCTCCTCCTTGCTTTGGAAGTACCAGAACAGCGTCGCCTCCGACAACTCGCAGTGCGCCGCGATCTCCTTGGTCGTCGTGCCGTTGTACCCGTGTTGCCGGACTAGCGTGCGCGTGGCGTCCAGGACGGCCTTGCGCCTGGCGTCACGTTCACGCTGACGGCGTTCCTGAACTCCCATTGGCACTCCTCATCGCGTACGAGAACGTTGCTTCGAGCACGGCTAGTCCATCTTCGTCCGTGACTTTAGCCTCGACGGTCGCGTCCGTGCCCGCGACGGAGGTGACTGTCGCCGTGGCATGGACTTCACCGGTCGCGCGTCGCGGATACCGGATCTGGACGTCCCGGACAAGGACAATGATGGCCGGATCCGATCTGATACACCACGCTGCCACACCGGCGGCCGTCTCGGCCGCGCAGTACAGAGCGGACGCGTGCAGGCCACCGGCGATGTTGGCATTCCCCGGGTCGTCGGGCATTCGGACGCGGACCTGGGGGCCGACGTGCTCGATGACCAGGCCATGGCTGCGAACATACGGGATGCCGTCGAGCATCTCCTGCAGCGTGTTCCGCATAGGTCAGCTAGTGAGCCGGAAGGCGCGCAGCGCGTTGTCGCGGACGACCTTGGTGTAGATGGTCTCTCCCAGCCCCAGGTCCTCCAGCTCTGAGAGAGTCCGGTCGAACGACAGCAGTGGATAGTCCGTCGCCCACAGCACCTTGTCCTGGCCCCAACCACGCACGAACTCGGTGAACGACGCCGGCCAGTGCTTCGGAGTGCGCGCGGACGTCTCGACGTAGACGTTGGGGTGTTTCCAGGCGAGCGTCATCATCTCGTCGTGCCAGGGCTGGCCCAGATGGCAGCCGATGATGGTCAGATCCGGGAAGGCCAGGGCGACCTCATCGAGATAGATCGGACGCCCGCATTCTGATGGCAGTAGCGGACCGGTGTGCCCGACCTGGATGCACACCGGAACCCCAAGTTCGGCGCACTTCAGATACACCGGCCAGTAGTGCTTGTCGTTGGGGGCCATGCCCGTCATGCCGTCGCCGTACATGTACGGCTCGAGCCGGATCGCGCGCATCCCCAGCTCGGTGATCAGGTACTCGACTTCGCGGCCGACGTCCAGGGGCTTGCGCAGGACGTTCACCGTGCCCGACCCGACGAACCTGTCGGGGAACTTCGCGACGGCTTCGGCGACCTCCTCGTTGGAAACCACGGCCGTGTCCTTGTGGTAGAAGGCGGACAGCAGGCAGCGGTCCACTCCGGCGTTATCCATATCGGCCAGGACGTCTTCGATGGGCATGCCTTCGAAGATCGTCTGAGGTGAGCGGTACTTGCGGAAGATGTGCAGGTACTCCGTTGGCCAGCGGGTGGCCCCCTCCGGGCTGATCCAGCTCGCCCAGGCGTCAATGGCGATGCGGTCGCGGGTCATCTCGTTCTCCTTGTCTTGAAGGTTTCGCGGGCTTCTTGTGGACTTGCGGGACTGACGCCGAGTTCGCTCAGGATCCGAACGGCCTTGTCGACCAGCTCGGCGTTGGAGCTCGCCAGCTTGCCGGGCTCGAGGTAGATGTTGTCCTCCAGGCCGACGCGCACGTGGCCGCCCATCGCGACTATCGCCCCGAGCATTCGGAAGTGGTTGCGGGCGCCGATCGCGCTGACTAGCCAGTTGGTCCCGGGGGGCAGGCTCTCGGTGAGGAACGCCAGGTTTCTCACGGTGGCCTGCGTGCATTCGCCGGGGATGCCCATCACGAAGTTGACGAGCAGTGGTTCGGCCAGCACCCCCCGGCCTAGCAGGGCGTGGATGTTGTTCAGCATCCCTGAGTGATAGACCTCAAGCTCCGGTTTGACTTCCGCTTGGGCGAATGTCCGGGCGACGGCTTCGAGTTCGGCGTGCGAGCTGAACAGGGGCACGAAGCGGTCACCGACCCAAGAGTTCGTTCGCTCATCCCAGCGGCCGAGCAGACAGCCACCGCCAACGCTGAAGGACGCGATGTCGGGTCTCAACTCGGGTACGACCCGGGTGCGTTCGGCTGCCGGTAGGCCCGCGACTGCGCCGCCGGTTGTCAGGTTCAGCAGGGCGTCACACCCGGCTGACCGCAGCCCGTCGACGATCCGCGCGAACAGGCCGACATCAGCGCAGGCCCGGCCGTCGGCGTCGCGGGCGTGGATGTGCAGCACTGCCGCACCCGCCCTCCAAGCGGCCAAGCCTTGAGCCACGATCTCGTCCGGCTGCTCGGGCAAGTTCGGATTGGAGTCCTTGCCCTGCTGGGCGCCGGTCAGAGCACAGGTGATGATCGTCTTGCTCATTGGCCTGTGAACCTGGCTGGTCGCTTCTCGATGAAGGCCCGCATGCCCTCCTTCTGATCGCGGCTGGAGAAGTTCAACATGACAGTGTTGATCGAGAAGTCGATCGCGGTCTCAAGATCGGTCGTCATCCACTTGTTGATGATCTCCTTCTGCGTGGCTAGCGCCAGGGGACTCTTCTCACCGAGGCGTTCGCACAGTGCGGTGACGCTGGACGCCAGTTCGGCGGGCTTCAGCACCGAGTGGAGAAGGCCGCGACGCTCGGCCTTCGCCGCGTCCCAGAGTTCGCCGAGGTATGCCATCTCCCGTGCTCCCTGGATGCCGATGGCGCCCGGGAGGATGGCCGCTTCTACGATCGCCGGGATTCCCCGATGGATGTTTGGTAGCCCGAACCGCGATCGGTCACTGGCGACCATTAAGTCGCACGACAGCGCGAACTCCAGACCGGCACCAAGGCACAGTCCATCGATCTGGCACACGATCGGGATCTCCGTCGTGCGCAGTGCTAGGAACGTGCGGTGCAACTCCCGGCCGATCTCGCGCGCCTGCGGTCCCTCCATCTCCTTGACGTATGCCACGTCGATGCCTGCGGAGAAGGCGCGCTGCCCGGCGTGATCCACGAGAATGACTCGCGTCTGAGCGTCAGCTTGGGCGAAGGCCAGGGCGTCGCGCACTTCGCGAAGCAGACGTGCGTCGATGGCGTTGAGCACCTCTGGCCGATTCAGGGTCAGCCGAAGAATGGCGTCTTGTCTCGCAAGGGCGATCGTGTCGAGCTTCGGCATCCTACTTGCCATGGAATCGGGCCTCCCGTTTCTCGATGAACGCGCGTATGCCCTCCTGGGCGTCGGCGCTTGCCCTGACCGGCTCGGCGTAGAATTGCTCGAGGCGCAGCGCGTCGCCGAGGGGAAGATGCGCTCCGTTGAGGACCGAGGCGCGGATCGCCCGAACGGCAAGCGGTGCGTTGGACGCGATCCGCTGGGCCAGATCCATCGCCGCGCCGAGTAAGTCGGCGGAAGGCACAACCCGGTTCACCAGTCCGAGCCGAAGTGCCTTGGCGGCGTCGATCGGAGCGCCGGTCAGGAGCATCTCCAGCGCCATGGCGGGATGGGTCATCCGTGGCAGCCGCTGGGTTCCCCCGGCGCCCGGGATTATCCCGCGGCGAACTTCGGGCAGTCCGAAAGTGGCGTGCTCCGCGGCGATGCGCAGATCGCAGGCAAGTGCGACCTCGAAACCGCCTGCCAGGCAGTGGCCGTTGACCGCTGCGATCACCGGCTTGCCAACGTCGAGGTTGCGGGTGATGCCACCCAGTCCGGGTTCGTGTTCACCTCGGTCCCGGCGTTCAGTCGGCGTCATGGACGCGTAGTGGGCCCCCATTTCCTTCAGGTCAGCTCCAGCGCAGAACGCCTGTTCACCGGCGCCGGTGATAACGGCGGCTCGCAGATCCGGGTCATCCCGGAGCCGGGTCCACGCCTCGCAGAGCTCGCGACTCATCGCCCGATTCAGGGCATTCCTGGCCTCGGGGCGGTCGATCGTCACGACCAGCACGGCGTCGTCGGTCTGGGTGCGAATAGTCACGCGATCACCTCGAAGCCTTCAAGCTCCCCGTTGGCGAAGCGTGGGCGGACGCGGGCCCCGATCTCGGCCTGACCGAGGAGTCGGTGAAGCATCGCCGTGTCCGCGCCGTCAAGCCGGACAAGGGCATACCGACCCCGGTGCGATACGTCTGTCCACGATGCGATCTGGCCGTTCGGGCCGACGTCCGGTGCCTCGTCCGCCGGTGAGCCGCAGAAGGGGCACAGCGAGCGGGCGGGGCTGAGCACTTTCAAGCACGACGCGCAAGACGTGGCGCTGAACCGTCGCTCATCGCGCAGGGCTGTCAGATACGCGCTGCCTACACGGCCAGCCGCGTACCGGAACGGCAGGTTGATCGCTTCCGACTTGATCATCCGATCACCTCGAAGTGGGAGATGTCGTGCATCGCGCCTACCAGCTCATCGCGCCAAACCGCCCGCAAGCGGGTGCCCAGAGCCAACTCGTCCGCGATCGTCACGAAGTGGTTCAGCGTCGTGTCAGCGCCGTCGAGGCGGATCAGTCCCATGCCGCACGGCACCGGCCGCGCTTCGCCGGTGCGGCTGTCCAGGACGGGAATGTGAAGCACGGTCCACGCGACAAGTTGCCCGGTGTCGGCGACTGGCACCCAGCGGCTCATCCGCATGTAGCACCGGCCGCAGAACGGACGCGGCGGTAGGTATCGGCGGCCGCACGCGTCACATGCCAGTGCTTCGATCCGTCGTTCGCGCAATCCGCCGAGGAAGCGGGCCATCGGTTCACTCGCGGCGTAGCGCCAAGTGATGTCCATCGTCAGCGGCACGGTGACTAGATCGCCGGTCATGGCCGCCCCCCCAGGACGATCGCGTCGGCCCAGGCATACACGCCGTATCCGGTCGCCAGGGCTGTCTTCGCGTTTGGGACCTGCCGGTCGCCGCCTCGCCCGTGGATCTGCAAAGCGGCCTCGGCGACGCGGATCACTCCCGACGCCCCGACAGGATTGGTCGACAGGACGCCGCCGGAGGGGTTGACCGGCAGCTCGCCGTCCATGTCGGTGATCCCCTTGTCGATCAGCGACCCCGCCTCGCCGTCGTCGCAGAACCCGAGTGCCTCGTACCACGCCAGCTCGGCGTATGTGACCGGCTCGTAGATCTCGGCCACGTCCAGGTCCCGGCGGGGATCCCGTATCCCGGCGCGGGCGTATGCGGCTTTGGCCGCGTCGCGCAGCGTCGGCATAGTCAGCAAGCGGCGGTCCAGGTCACCGATGTAGCACTGGTCGTGTCGCGTGACGGCTGACCTGACCCAGGCGGGCTGGGGATTGTGCCGATCGGCGAGGTCCTGCGAGGCGACGACGATCGCGGCTGCTCCGTCGGATTGGGGGCACATGTCCAGAAGGTGCAACGGGTGCGCCAGAACCCTCGAATCCAGGACTTGGTCAACGGTGAGGTCCGGGAGTTGCAGATGCGCGTGGGGATTGCGGGCGGCGTTGTGCCTGGCCTTGACAGCGACCTTCGCGGCCTGCTCCTGTGTCACTCCGCGCTCTGCCACGTACTGCGATATCGACAGCGCGAAGTTACCCACGGCTCCCGAGGCGACGGCCCGGTCCCAGAAGGGGTCGGTCAGCGCCATCCCCGTCTGAGTGTGGCCTTCGGAGTGCTTCTCGACCCCCACGACAAGCACCGAGTCGAACAGTCCGGATGCCACCTGATTGAAGGCGGCGATGCAGGCGCTTGTGCCGGATGTGCCCCCGGTCGCGATCTTCAGGCATGGCTTGCCGTAGGCGAACGCCCCGGCGCCTAGCCACATTTCCGGCATTGCCCGGCCTTCGAACAGCTCCATGTTCGAGATCAGCACCGCGTCGATGTCGGACGGTGACATGTCGGCGTCCATCAGGGCGGCGGTAACCGCCTCGTGCACGAGCTCGGGCTGAGACACGTCATCCCGGCGGCTGGCGTGGTTGGTCTGGCCGGTGCCAATCACGGCGACGGGCCTCATGCGGCGCGCTCCAGAACCGCGACGGCGTGAGCTTGTCCGGCTGGCCCCCATGTGCCGTGGGCGAGAGCCCTGCCGGGAGCGGCTCGAAGTGCTCGGGTGGCCGCGACCAGTTGCCCCAGCCCGGCGGCGACGGGGGCTGCCCCGGCGAACAGGCCGCCGGTCGGCGCGAGGCCAGTGGCTGTCCGGAACAGCTCCTCCTCATGCGGGAAGCGGCACGAGTCAGCCACGACGTCGAAGGCGCCGTTGCCGTGACCGCCAGCGCGTTTGAACGCCCGTCTGAGCCCCGGCCATGAGCGCAAGTCGCGGTCGCCGGGAGCATGTGCGTCGAGGTCGAATCCGACTGACTTGACCGTGACTCCGGGCTGGTTCGCGCGCAGCACGACCGCGAAGGCGGCGTCCGCGTCGGGTGCTTTCATGAGCGCTCGCAGCGGCGCGGCGCTGATCGGCGAATCCAGCACGTCGGTGATGTCGCACCCGCGCAGCTCGGCCGCTCGCCGCGCCCAGCGCCGCTCGGCTCCCTCGGTGGCAAGGAGCTGAGCCTGGAGCCCGGAACAGACCATGAAGCTGGCGCCCAGTGGTTGCAGGAGAACCGGGTCCATGACCCATTCGCTGAGAAGATCCTGCGGTGCCATCGACGCCTTGCCGTGTGCGACGACCAGAACTGTGTCGTACGCGCCTGCCCAAACCAGGCAGGCCGCGTGGGCCAGGGCGGCGAGTCCGTCCCCGGCGATACGGGTCTCTGGCTTCATCACCGCGCCGACGACCTCGGTGATCGCGATGTTCGACGCGGTCAGGCCGTCATACAGGTCCACCGAGGCGGATACGACGGCGTCGATGTCGGCGAATCCGATTCCGGCGTCACCGATGGCGTCTTCTACGGCAGTCAGAACCATCTCCGGGATCGAGCGCGGATCCTGTGCGACCGGCCCCGAGGCGCCCAGGCCGACGATGCCCGCCAAAGGTCTTGTCACGGCGTTAGGCCCTTGGTGGCGGCGATGATCTCGCGCATGACTTCGCTGGTGCCAGCCCCGATGGAGAACGCGCTTGAGTCGCGGTGGAGGCGTGCGATGAGTTGTTCCTCCATGAACGCGTTGCCGCCGAAGATCTGCGCGCAGTCGTGCGCGACGCCCACACAGGTTTCGGCGGCGAACAGCTTGGCCATTGAGATCTCGGCGTTCGCCGCGTCGCCGCGCACATGCATGTCGATCGCCCGGTAGGTGAGCGCCTCGGCCGCTTCGATCTTGGTGAGCGCGTCGGCCAGGCGGTGACGCCAGACCTGAAATCCGAGCAGCGGGTGTCCGAATGCCTGGCGCTGCAGTCCGTACTCGCGCGCCTCGTCGAACATCAGGCGCATCTGAGCACAGGCGATGATCGCCAGGACGAGACGTTCGCCCTCGAACCCGCTCATGATGTATTGGAATCCGCGGTTCTCCTCGCCGATGAGGTTGGCCACCGGCACATGACAGTCCTGGAAGAACAGTTCCGCGGTGTCCGACGACGGCACGCCGATCTTGCGAAGCCTGCGGCCGACCTTGAGGCCAGGGGTGTCGCTGGGCACGATGATCAGGGAGATCCCTCGGGGTCCGGGTTCACCGGTTCTCACCGCGAGAGTGACGTAGTCGGCGATCGTGCCGTTTGTGATGAAGATCTTGGAGCCGTTGATCACGTACTCGTCGCCCACGCGGACCGCTCGGGTGCGGATCGCCCCCACGTCGCTGCCGGCTTCGGGTTCAGTGATCCCAAGCGCCCCGACCAACGAGCCGGAGACCGCTGGCCGCACGAAGCGATTCTTCAGGTCATCCGACCCAACACGGTCGATCACTTTCGTCGCGAATTCCGCGTGGACCATGACGCTGACTGCCACGCCCACAGAGCCGCAGCGAACGAGTTCCTGGACCAGGACCGTCGTGAACCTGAAGTCGCACCCGCCGCCCCCGCACTCCTCAGAGATGCGAACGCCCAGGTAGCCGAGTTCGCCAAGCTGATTGAACAGTGCCCGGGGGACTTGGCCGGATTTCTCCCAGGCAGTCACGTTCGGCGTGATCTCGCTGTCCACGAACGCCCGGACTGCCGAGCGGAACCTCTCATGGTCCTCGCTGAAGCCGCCACCCATGGCTGTCCCTCCGCCCCACTTGTTCAGGAACGGTAGTTGAGTAATACTCAGGCGTCAAGTAACGCTCGGGACAAGTTCCGGGGGCAATGCTAGGGGTGCCAGTGACGGATGCCGGTGCGGCTGCCGCGTTCTTCGATGTCGACAAGACGCTGATCCGTGGATCGAGCATGTTTCACATGGCGTGCGGATTCGCCATGCGCGGATTCTTCACACCGGCGCAGGTCGGCGGCTTCGTTGTGAAGCAGTTGAGGTTCGCGGCGGGTGGCGAGGACCTGCGCGACATCTCGGTGATCCTTGAGCAGGCGCAGATGATGGCCAAGGGACGCGATGTCACTGATCTAGTGGCCGTCGGCGAGGAGATCTTCGCCGAACGAATCATCGACAAGGTGCGTCCGGAAGTGCTCGATCTGGCCCGGGATCACCTCGCCGCCGGACGCGGAGTTTGGCTAGTGTCCGCGACCGGTCAGGAGATCGCGGACATGTTCGCCAGACGATTGGGCCTGACTGGGGCTCTTGGAACCAGGTCCGAGACGTCGGGCGGCGTCTACACCGGACGTATGGCAGGGCCGGCGATGCACGGTCCTCAGAAGGCTGTCGCCATCACCGAACTCGCTGAGAGCCAGGGCCTTGACCTGCGCCAGTGCTTCGCCTACGCGGACTCGGCCAACGACATCGCCATGTTGTCGGTGGTTGGAAACCCCGTCGCCGTCAACCCCGACAAGCGCTTGCGGCAGCACGCGCTGGAGCATGGATGGCCCATCCGGCGCTACCGGTGATCTCGCCGCGCGATTCGTGGCGCGCGCTGACAGTATGCGGTTGTGCGACTTCGGAATCTGGCCCTCTGCGTAGCGGTCGGCTCCGCGGTGGTGGCTGCGGGAGTGGCGGCGCTGGTGCGTCGGCCCGAGCTGCCGGACGGACCGTTCACGCCGGAAGCCGCGTCGATCATCTCAGATTCCGGGATCAGGGTGACGTTCCTCGGGGTGAGCACGCTGGTGATTTCCGATGGCGAGACGAATCTGATCACCGACGGGTTCTTCACGCGTCCGAGCGTGAGGCAGATGCTTTTCGGCAAGATCGCGCCGGACGCGGATGTGGTGGATGAGTGCTTGGATCGGGCCGGAGTCCACGAAGCTGCCGCCGTCCTCGTCGCCCATTCCCACTTCGATCACGCGCTCGACTCGCCCCTAGTGGCACAGCGGACGGGCGCGCAACTCGTTGGATCGCGGTCGACGGTGCAAGTCGGACTGGGCTTCGGCTTGCCTCCGGAGCAGATGGTCGAGGTTGTGGCTGGCGAGCCCCTGAAGTTCGGGAGGTTCACCGTCACGATGGTGCTCTCCGAGCATTCCCCGCACGGGAAGTTCCGGGGGTCGATTGACGCGCCGCTGCGACTCCCAGCGAAAACCAGCGAGT
Organism: Candidatus Nanopelagicales bacterium; assembly: GCA_030700225.1. NCBI lineage: Bacteria > Bacillati > Actinomycetota > Actinomycetes > Candidatus Nanopelagicales > Candidatus Nanopelagicales bacterium. The sequence continues at coordinate 17,607 of JAUYJT010000064.1, forward strand.
TCAAGATGGCCGAGTGCTACGCGATGCTCATCGAGCACACGGATGCCTCGGGGCTGAGTCATAGCTTGATGATCAACGCCAGCGCCGGATTCCGGCCCGGGATGCTCAACGGGTTGAGTGCCGACGTGGCCTACCTGGGCATAGGAACCCTGGGCAAGCAAAGCGCTGAATTCAGAGACGCCTACTGGCGCGAAACCGTCCTGGCCACCGGAGTCCGCAGGGTCATACCGATCCATTGGGATGACTTCACCAAGCCACTGTCCAGCCCGCTGGTTCCGATGCCCTACGTCGCCGACGATATGGGCGAATCCCTGAGGTTCCTCGCCGAGCGTGGCGCCCGGGACGGCGTGGATCTGGAGATCCCGCGCGAGTGGTCAGTGACCGATCCATTCGCGGGCCTTTGATGGGCCGTCCACGACGCCACCAGGCCAGCAGCGACAACACGCGCAGTGAGCAACGTCGGACTATCTGCGTCATTCTGGAAGTCGAGGCACAGGCACGGCGGAGATGGAGACACCGGCCATGACCGATGGGCTGCATGGCGAGTTGATGCGGCAGCTTAGCTGCAGCGGGCTGCCAGTGCCGCGCGCGCTCAAGCCGGGGTCGCGCTTCGTGAAGTTCCTCGCGCTCGTAAGTGCGACCTACCAGGAATTCGATCCGGACGACCGCACAGGAGGCACTTCCTCCAGCGCGCTGTCGGCGCTGGCTGTGGAGAAGAACAGACTGGAGGCCGTCTTCAACACGACAGCCACCGGGCTGTGCGTTATTGACGCGGAGCAGAGGGTTTCGCAGATGAATGCCGCCGCGGCCCTGATGCTGGAAGTCGACGCTGACGAGGCCACGGGCGGGCCGCTGGCCGATCTGATCCGTCCGGATGCGCGGTCGCCAGCCGACGCGAGATCCTGCTCCCAGCTCGTCGCCGCCGTCGCCGAGTCCAGCGAATGGCGCGCGCCGATGGTTTCGCTGCGAACCGGCCAGGGCGGTGTACTTCCCGCGAGTTTGGCCTTCACGCCGTTGTCCGGATCCTGTGCGCGTGGATTCGCTGGAGGGGTCTTGGCGATAAGTGACATGACGCAGCAGGAGCGAATGGCTTGGCAAGCCAGCCACGACTCGCTGACGGGATTGCGGAACAGGGCATCGATTACGAAGTACTTGTCCGCGCGAGCCGGCGAGCGTCCCAGGCCATTCACATTGCTGTTCATTGATCTTGACCACTTCAAGACGGTCAATGACACGCTGGGCCACTCAGTCGGGGACCAGCTCCTGGTCGCGGCCGGGGCGAGGCTCAGACAGGTCACCAGGCCGGGTGACGTCATAGCGCGGCTTGGCGGTGACGAGTTCGTGGTCGCCCTGCCAGGTCTGACGCAGCCCCAGGCGAAGCGTATGGCCGAGCGGATACTGTCCGCGCTGCGTCGCCCGTACGAAGTGGGTGGTGAGCGGGTCTACTCCTCGGCGAGTATCGGCGTGGTGAGCAGCCGCGCGACCGGCGACGCGAACGCGATTCTGCGTGACGCCGACTTGGCTATGTACAGCGCGAAGGGGTCGGGCCGCGACAGGTTCGCGGTGTTTGATGAGCAGTTGCGGGTCGACGCTTCCAAGCGTGCCGCCCTGGAGACCAGGCTGCGCGGAGCTATGGCACGCGGCGAGTTGCAGGTCGCGTATCAGCCGCTGTTCTCGATAGCCACACCGCAGCTCGTCGGCTTCGAGGCTCTAGTGCGTTGGCCCGACTCGTCCGGCTACGTGGAGCCCATGCGGTTCATCCCCGTCGCCGAGGAGTCGGGATTGATTGGCGAACTTGGTCGGCGCGTGCTGCTTGACTCCTTGGGCTTGGTGAGGCGGCTGCACGCCTCGCATGAACGAGGTCTGTATGTCGCCGTCAATCTGTCAGGGATGCAGCTGTCTGGTGGAGACCTGCCAGACCTGATTCGGTCAGCCTTGGCGCGCTCGGGCGTTAGCGGGTCGGAGCTGCGCCTTGAGCTGACCGAATCGGTGCTGCTGGAGAACAAGCTAGAAGCGCGAAGGCAGTTGGAGGAGATCAGGGGCCTTGGAGTGCGGATCTCGCTCGATGACTTCGGAACGGGCCAGTCATCGATGTCCCTGCTCCATGAGTTCCCGCTCGACAGCATCAAGATCGACCGCAGTTTCGTCGCGGGAGTCACGACAGATCGCAGCAGTCGCGCAATCGTGGAGGCCATAATCGGCCTGGGCCACTCGTTGGGCTACGAAGTAGTCGCGGAGGGAGTCGAGGAAGAAGAGCAGATGGCCGAGCTGATGGATATGGGCTGCGATGTGGCCCAGGGGTTCTTGCTTGGCAGGCCACTCCCGCCTAGCCAAGCTGTGGCCTTGGCGGCGGAGTGGGTGCCTTCCCAGCGCCACAGGGCACCGGACGGGGCCGCGGAGCGACCGGCGTTCATCGCTTGACTGGGAATGGGGGGAGCCGGTAACGGACTCCCCCCATCATGCGTCAGGCCTCGCAGTAGTCCAGGATGCTCGGCGGCAATCCGGCGCTGGCCGTTCCGCAGATCTCACCCTTGGGGACTCTCACCCATTTGTCGTTCTCAACCTGGGCGAAGAAGACCTTGCCCGCGCCATCCTTCTCGGCCTTGATTCCGGCCCAGCCTTCGGCGCACGAGTAGCTGACGAGAGTCTCGTTCTTCTTCAGCACCGTGTTGATGGAAGTCGCTGTGCAGGTAGCTGCCGCTGGAGAGGCCGTTGGCGATGGGCTCGGCTTGGCCTTGCAGACTCGCTCGCCCTTCGTCGCGGCGTTCTTCAGCGCCTTGTCGGTCTGCGCGTCGAGTTCACCGGTGACGGGCAACCCGGCTGCCTGTTGGAAGTCGCGTATCGCCTTGTCGGTCTCGGGGCCTATGACCCCGTCGATGCCACCGGGGTAGCAGCCGACATCCGCCAGCTCGCCCTGGATGGCTTTGTTGAACTCAACTGTCGTGTTGGACGGACTTGGGGTCGGACTCGGGGTTGGACTCGGCGAAGGGGTGGACGAGCAACCCGCGATCACAAGGGCTGCTGCGCCCGCGACCGCTAACAGCGCTACTCGTCTTCCGCGAGACGAACGGTTGTTCATGGTTGGACCTTTCAGGATTAATCAGCGCACAGCGCGCCGCATGCCTGGTGTCTACCATGTCGCTTGCGCAGGACTGTGGAGGCTGTCCGCGCGAGGTTGAGTGTCGTCTGCCCGCGAATGGGCCTCAGTGCTCGGGGGGTACGACCCGCAGGGCCGCTGACAGGGTCGGCCACACGACGTCGGTTGGCGGTGTTCTGTCACCGGTCCATGGCGCCCTAACTGCTTGCAGGTTGTTCGCGAGAGCGTACGCTGGGTGCTCATACGACTCACGCATGCGTTGAAAAGTGAGCCACGCGCGGTTCGGGTGCTCGTCCATGGGGAAGCTCGCTCGCTCCATCAGGTCCCAGGCATGGTCGAACTCATCCCGGTGCATGGTGCTAGGTCGCCGGTCCAGTTCAGCGACCAGCTTCTTGGGAACGTCCGCCTCCGTTCGCGCGGCATCCGACACTATTGCCCGAAGCACTCGGGTCGGACCGTCCTCCTGGCCGTGAACTCGCTCCGCGGCGGCCCGCGGGCTCTTGCGGCGTGACGGATCCACGAGGTGCGGAGGCTGTAGAACGGTCAGCGCCCGGGAGCCCTCCATCACTAGGGAAACCGCCTCCATCCGGGGAGCATCCCGGCATATGGCTACGTGAAGCGCCGCGGCATCCATGACCGCGATTAGCGCCACTACCCAATGCTGGCGTCCGCTCGGGGAGCGAAAGAGGTTCAGCTGGGGATACACGGTCTGGGTTAGGCGGACCTGCGCAGCCCATTCCGCCCATGCCGAGTAGGTGTCGCCCAGAGATGGCAGGTTGTCGGCTAGGGCGGCCCTGCACAGCAGCTCCGGGCCCCAGGCGGGGGCACCAGCTTCGAGCGCGAGCCTCGAGACTGGGGCTTCGCGCCGTAAGTAAACCGAGTAGATCGTGGTCAGCGTGCCGATCAACAGGGCGATCACGGTCAGGCCTGTGAAGGCGGAGAGGAAGACGATCACATCCTGGGAGTACCCGGTCGGTTCCACGATCCCGAGAGTTAGAAGGTTCGACCCAGCCTGATAGATGGAGTTCATCAGCGATAGGTCGCTCATCCCGAAGATGATCAGCCCGAAAGCGATGATGAAGAACGTGATCAGAATGGTCAGATCGGCGAGAACGATCAGGGGGCCGACCCAGGCGAGGATCGCGTCCCGCGAAAAGTAGCTGCGCCTTTGACGAGCCAGGAGCCGGAAAGGCGCGTGAACTATGCGCGTGGACAGGTGGGCGATGGTTGAGGCCAGTGCCCTTGGGATGAGGAAGGTTCTGATCAAACTGGCGAAGGTACTCGCGAGCAGCAGGCAGCCGAAGATGAAGGCCGCCGCGCGCAGCGCTGCGTAGCTAGTTCCCATGAATCCTCAGGCGCAGCCTAACCTCAATCCAGCGGCTAGTGGGGGGCCTTTCGCCCAGGAAACGGGGAGGCGTGGTTCGCCAGGTCCGCGAAGTGGCCGAAGACCTGCACGCCCTCGCCTCAGGCCCTAGACTCCGGCCATGTTGGGACTTGACGGGGTTTCCGATGTCGTTGCAAGACACGTGACCGCTGGCTACTCAATGTTGAGGGGCGCTCATGTGCGAGTCCGGCGAGCTGGACCGTTCATCATCGTCAACGTTGTTATCAACAATGTTGAGCTGGGCTCGGCTGACACCGGGGATGTGATCACCCGCGTGGACATGGGTGTGGGCGACTTGGAAGAAGAACCGCAGGTGCTTGAAGAGGCCGACCAGGCGGAGGTTACTCCGGCCCCGGCGAAGAAGGCCCCGGCGAAGAAGGCCCCGGCGAAGAAGGCCCCGGCGAGACTTGGGAGTCGATGAGATGTCTGACTTTGTTCCGCCGGAAGTAGCTCAGGCCCCCAGCGATGCGGAGGATCTCCTTGAGCGCGTGGGGAAGCACTGGTGGCTGTTCTTGGCGTTCGGGCTAGTCAGCCTGGGCGTAGGTGTCGCCGTCGTCGTCTGGCCAGCGGTGAGCGTTGAGGTGGTGGCGATCCTGCTTGGCGCCTGGCTGCTGGTTAGCGGAGTCTTCTCGCTGGTGGCCAGCCTCGCGGCAACGGGTGAGGTCCCGTCGGCTCGCGTGCTGGCGGGCGTCGTTGGCGCACTATCGATTCTGCTCGGAGTGCTGTGCTTCCGTGGGATCTTCCAGGCGATCGAGATCCTCGCGCTGTTCGTGGGACTGGGTTGGCTGATGCGCGGGATCTTCGAGTTGATCTCCAGCCTTCAGGATCGCGAGCAAGCAGGTCGCGGGCTGACAATCCTCCTTGCGGTCCTGAGCATCGTGGCGGGGATCGTTGTTCTCGTTTGGCCGGGGATGTCGCTGTTGGCGCTCGCCTGGATCTCGGGAATATGGCTCGTTGTTCTTGGCGTGTTCCAAATCGTGAACGCGTTTCGGATCAAGTCGCTGGATCGCTCCGGCGCTCCATCCTGAGTCCACCGCCGTCACTCGCCTCCGCGGAGGCCCCGCTGATGCAAATCCTCTGCTGATCAAGCTCGTCAGCGATCTTCCCTTCCTGGGTGATCGTCGACCTCCATGATCAGCAGAAGATTTGCACCATCTGTCTGTCTTGACCTGAGCTCGCCGACCCAGCCACCTCAGTCCGCGGTGGATTCAGCGTTAGGGGTTGAGCTTCCACGGCCACCAACCGACAGACGCCACGATCCGTGCGGCTGCCTTGGCGTTCCATCGCGGGACGAGGGCGGATGCTCCTGGCGCGCCTCCCGCGTACTGAAGAGTTCCGCCGTCGTTGAGTTGGAACAGCCCCCAGTCTTGCGTCTTGTTGCTGTTCGGCACGCCGACGGCGTTGGGGATTAGTCGTGACTCGCGCCAAGAGATGCGCAGAGCTTTCTGCCACGCGGCCTCGCCGAGTGGGCGCTTGAACGCGCGCCTGATGTGGAGGGCCGAGACTACCTGGACGTCCATCAACCCAGCGGGCTGATCCATCTTGTCAGCGATGATCTTTGTGGCTTGACGCTTCACCCGTGGCAGCCGGAGCTGAGCGCGTGGCTTCAAGTGGCTCGGCAGTGACTTCACCGGGAGTGGGTACGAAGTTGGCGGGCTAGGGATGTTGGTGGACGCCTGGCCTGCGGTCTCAATACCGACAGGTAGCGCGATCGCGATACTTACCGCAACGGCGCCGATACGCAGAGTCGAAATCCTTGTGGACACGCGCTCTAGTGTTGCGAGACATGGACGGCTTTGCCTGGTAAACAGAGAAGTTCGGGCTCTTCCGCAACATTCTGGGGCCTATTCGCGCGACGAGTCAGACATTCCGGACAGGTTAGAGCCTGACGGACCAGCAGCTGTCTTCGCGGGTGGAATCGGCCCCGCGCGGGGGCGCCAGCGGAAGTACATGGACACCGAGCGTGCGGTCGGCCACGATAGCGGAATGGCTGACGACGACATCGAGAAGTTGTTGCGGGAGATCGCCGCCATGGACGCGCAGGGGTCGAGTCCGAGCAAGGGCATGGAACCCGCTGCGAGCAGCCGCGACGTCCAACCGGCCGCGGAGAGCCGGAGCCCGCGTGTCAGGTGGGCGTTGATCGCCGCCGTCGGAAGTGGCGGAGCGGGGTTCGTAGTTGGCTCACTTCTGTGGATGCTTCCCTGGGTGAATGGCCTGTCCACTGGTATTGGAGCTGCTCTGGGCGGAGCCCTGGCTGGCCTGGTCGGCGGCCCACCCGGGTGGATGCGGCGCTGAACCGACGCCGCGCTGCGATATCCACCGCGTTGAGCGCCAGGCGAGATGCCCACAGGGGCGATGTTCCTGCCGCAGGTGTCCGCTACGCAGCCAGTGTTGTGCCATGCGGTCGCTTCACCTGGTTGTGCGAGATGTGAGGGATCTGCTGCTTCCACGCGAATGCGTCGGGTGTGGTGGCGGTGAGCTCTGGCTGTGCAGGTCGTGCCTGGATTCACTGAACCGAACTCCCGAGAGCAGGTGGCTGGGAGGTGCCGGGGAGCGGATTCGTCTGACCTATGCCGCGCCGTATGAGGGTGTCGCTGCCGCTGCGGTATTGGCCTACAAGGAGCGAGGGTTGCGCAGCATCGCTGACGTGCTAGCGGCTCTGGCCGTCCGGGCGGCGCGGGGTTCCGGAGGGGAGTTCGGCTGTGACCCACCTTGTGTGGTTCCAGTACCCGCGACGTGGCAAGCACGGTTGCGACGAGGCGGTGACACGTGGTTGCGGGTGTGCCGCCAGGCCTTTCCCTGTGCTGGGGTCGGCGATGTTTCCCCCGCTCTGCGCTGGGCGGGCTGGGTCCAGCCGCAGAAGACCTTGGACAAAGACGCACGCGGCAGGAATGTTCGTGGTCAGCTCACAGTCAAGCCCGGATGGACCGGCCCCGGTCGCGTGATCGTGGCCGACGATGTGGTCACTACTGGAGCGACGGTACTCGAAGCCGCCAGGGCGCTGCGCCTGGCCGGTTGGGACGTGGAAGGCGCCGCAGCAATTTGCGGATGAGCCGAACGTGTTACCTCTTGTCGGCAACGATGCCCGCGGACGGATAGTTTGGGTACTGGGCGGCTGGCGGTAGCTGGCCAAGTGAATGAGGGAGGCTGATGTGGACATTGTCGTGCGCGGCCGACACATGGAAATCTCGGACAAGTTCCGGGAACTGGCCATAGACAAGCTCGGTCGCCTGGACAGGTTCGGGCTCGACATCGCCCGCGTCGACGTGGAGGTGTCGAAGGACGGCAACCCGCGCAACGCGGACCGCGCGGTCGAAGTCGAACTGACGTGCATCGGTAGGGGTCAGCTTCTGCGGGCCGAGGCCCACGCGGAGGACAAGTTCGCCGCGCTCAACGACGCTTGCGACACAATCACCGAGCGCTTCCGCAGAGCGGCGGACAAGCGGCGGTCCGTGCGTCGTAGGCGCACGCGGCTGATCGCGGCAGATGAAGCGATGCCGCTGCAAGTACACGTCGGGGCGGATGAGCCTTCCGCTTCTGAAGAGGTCGATCTGGCTTCAGACGTCGTTTTCGCAGATGGGCCTGTGACGGTTCGGGAGAAGGTCCACGTCACTAGTCCGATGTCGGTTGCCGAAGCGCTTGATTCCCTGGAGATGATCGGACACGACTTCTACTTCTTCCTGGACTCCGAGACCGATCAGCCGAGCGTGGTCTACCGGCGCCGGGGCTTTGACTACGGGCTGGTGCGTCTTGAGCTCGCTAGTGCCCAGGCTGCCGGCTGAGTCGCGTGGCTGAAGGGCGGTCGGCCTCCACCAGGACCACCGTTTCAGTTGTTGCCGCTGACCTGTCCCCGGTGTTCTTACGGGGTTTGGTGGCGGTGTTGGATGGCTGGCCCCGGGCAGCGGGCGTGTCGGCGGCCAGTCATGTGGCCGTAGTTCGCGATGAGCTGGCCAAGTCCCCAGATCTGCTCGTGCTCGACTCGCGGATGCTGACCATGGACGCGGGCCTGTGCCGTAGCGCGCGGGAAATGGGCGCATCAGTAGTACTAACTTTGTCGAAGAACTCTCCCCAGGACTTGGCGGCGGCCGTTAGCGACGGGGCAATCGGACTTTGGGACCGGGAGGGTGAGGCCGAGGATCTCCTGCGCACCCTCGCATCAGCCCTGGACGGTCGGGCGGCGGTCTCGGCGGCGGCTGGGGCAGCTCTGGTGGACCAGATGGCGGCCTCAAGCGACGCTCTTCGCGGCACGGCCGCGGACCAGTTGACCCGGCGTGAGATGGAAGTTCTGGCACTCATGGCGGGTGGGGCGAGCAACCGGGGGATCGCGGAAGTGCTATTCATCAGCGAGAACACCGTTCGCAACCATGTGCGAAACGTGCTGGACAAGCTACGGGCCAGCACCAGGACCGAGGCGGTCGTCCGTGCCGCCAGAGGCGGACTGATCCAGCTGAAGTAGCGCGGTAACGGTTCCGGGGGATGGGGTAGGGACATGCGGCGTGAGGCTTGAAGCCGCACGCGAAGTAGCGCGGTAACGGTTCCGGGGGATGGGGTAGGGACATGCGGCGTGAGGCTTGAAGCCGCAGGCGAAGTAGCGCGGTAACGGTTCCGGGGGATGGGGTAGGGACATGCGGCGTGAGGCTTGAAGCCGCAGGCCCTACCCCATCCCCCGGAACCGGGGCCGGGCTGGGGCCGGGCTGGGGCCGGGGTCGGACGTGCCGGTCGGATCGTCGAGGCTATTACGATGGCCCAAACCCAGTTGAGCCCGAATGCGCTCGAGGGTTGGGGATGAGGAGGGCGACGACGTGGCGCTGATGGAACGGGTCCTCCGCATGGGTGAGAAGAGGATCCTGCGCAGTCTGGAGTCGATCACCAGGCAGGTGAACGCGATCGAAGACGAATTCGTGTCGCTGTCGGACAAGGAACTGCGAGCGCTCACGCCGCAATACAAGGAGCGTGTGGCCCAGGGGGAGTCGCTTGACGAAGTGATGGTCGAGGCATTCGCCACGGTTCGGGAGGCCGCCAAGAGGACATTGGGCCAGCGGCACTTCGACGTCCAGATCACCGGCGGCGCCGCGCTGCACATGGGCAACATCGCGGAGATGAAGACCGGTGAGGGCAAGACGCTGGTCGCCACCCTGCCGGCCTACCTGAACGCGCTGTCCGGACGAGGCGTACACATCGTCACGGTCAACGACTACTTGGCCGAACGTGACTCGGAGTGGATGGGCCGCATCCACCGCTTCTTGGGACTGACAGTCGGTTCGATCCTGGCTAGCATGTCTGCGACCGAGCGTAGAGCGGCTTACGCGGCGGACATTACCTATGGCACGAACAACGAGTTCGGTTTCGACTATCTGCGCGACAACATGGCGTGGAGCAAGGACGAGATGGTCCAACGCGGGCACGCGTTCGCGATCGTCGACGAGGTCGACTCGATCCTGATCGACGAAGCGCGCACGCCTTTGATCATCAGCGGTCCCTCGGATGACGCTCCGCAGTGGTACACGGAGTTCGCGCGGCTGGTATTGGTGATGAAGCGCGGGGACGACTACGAAGTCGATGAGAAGAAGAAGACAGTCGCGGTCGGCGAACCCGCCATCGACAAGGTGGAAGACCAACTCGGGATCGACAATCTTTACGATACCGTCAACTCTCCGTTGGTGTCGTTCTTGAACAACGCGGTGCGCGCGAAGGAGCTTTACAAGCGGGACCGCGACTATGTCGTTATCAAGGGCGAGATCCTCATAGTCGACGAGCACACCGGGCGAATCCTCTCGGGACGCCGGTACAGCGAGGGACTACATCAAGCCCTCGAGGCCAAAGAGAACGTCGAGATCATGGCTGAGAACCAGACCCTGGCCACGATTACTCTGCAGAACTACTTCCGCCTCTACGACAAGCTGTCCGGAATGACGGGCACAGCGATGACCGAGGCCAGCGAGTTCTCCAAGATCTACAACCTGGGCGTCGTCGCGGTCCCAACAAATCAGCCGATGATCCGCGACGACATGGCCGATCTGGTGTACCGCACGGAGGAAGCCAAGTTCGAGGCTGTCGTCGATGACATCGCGGCGCGCAATGCCGAAGGTCAGCCAGTCCTCGTCGGCACCGTGAGCGTCGAGAAGAGCGAGTACCTGGCGGACCTGTTGCGAAAGCGCGGCGTTCCCCATGAGGTCCTGAACGCCAAGCAGCATGAGCGTGAGGCAACGATCGTCGCTCAGGCGGGGCGAAAGGGCGCGGTCACTGTCGCAACGAACATGGCCGGACGCGGAACCGACATCATGCTGGGAGGGAACTCGGAGTTCCTGGCGGCAACGGCCCTGTCACAGGGCGGGCTGAACGCGGTTGAGAGTCCCGACGAATACGAGAAAGCATGGCCGGAAGCTCTAGCTGAAGCGCAAGGCGCTGTCGCGGCAGAGCACGATGAGGTCACCGCAGCTGGCGGCTTGTTCGTGCTCGGGACTGAGCGCCACGAGTCGCGCCGGATCGACAACCAGTTGCGTGGTCGCTCCGGACGTCAAGGTGACCCCGGTGGATCGCGCTTCTACCTGTCGCTGCAGGACGACCTGATGCGGCTGTTCAAGGCTGACATCGTCGATTCCTTCCTGCGGCGGTTCAACGTCCCCGACGACGTGCCCATCGAGGCCGGGATGGTCACGAAGGCGATAGCCAGCGCACAGACTCAGCGCGAGGCCCAGAACTTCGAGATACGCAAGGACGTACTGAAGTACGACGACGTTCTGAATCGCCAGCGCATGGTCATCTACGACGAGAGGCGCCGCGTCCTTGAAGGCGAGGACATCTCCGCGGAGATCCTGGCTTTCGCCGAGGACACGATTCGCGGCTACGTGAGAGTGGCCACTGGTGATGGCTACGCCGAGGACTGGGATCTGGACCAGCTGTGGACCGCTCTGCGCCAGTTGTACCCGGTAGGGGTTTCAGTAGACGATGTCATCGAAGACAGTGGGGGGGACGTCGCGGGGCTAAGTGTTGAGTACCTGATCGAGACCCTGCTGGACGACATCCGAGAGGCCTACTCCAAGCGCGAGGACAGTCTCGGCGAAGAGGCCATGAGGGAATTCGAGCGTCGGGTCGTCCTATCGGTGTTGGACCGTAAGTGGCGCGAGCATCTGCATGAGATGGATCATCTGCGCCACGGCGTTGGCCTTCGTGCCATGGCCCAGCGCGACCCGCTCGTGGAGTATCAGCGCGAGGGCTACGACCTGTTCATGGGGATGATGGAGTCGATCAAGGAAGAGTCGGTCGGCTACCTGTTCAACGCCGAAGTGCAGGTTGAGGGCGCCGATGACGATCAGGACGTGGGCCCGGCTGAGCTCGTGGACGAGGAGAGCGTGACCGCGGAGACTCTGTCGGCTGCGATCGCCGCTCAGGCCGCGGCTGGGGCCGTCGCTGCTGCGTCTGGCCCGCATGTCAGGGCTCGCGGGCTAGGCCCGTCGCGACCCAAGCACATGGAGTATCTCGCTCCGTCCGAGGATGGGCCCGGAGTCTCGGTGCGCAGTTCAGACGAGTTTGACGATGAGCCGGAGCAGGAGCTGCCGTCCGGTGCGACGCGCGCTCAGCGCAGGCGCGCGCAGCGTTCTCGCCGCAAGCGTGGTCGCGGCTGACGGCTAGCGAATCTCAACCGCGGTGGCCATCCAACGGTTGCCGCTTCGCCTGACCCTGACCGCGACGGCTTGGCAGTGCCGCGAACCTTGCACGATCGAGCATCCTTCGTAGACCGTGTCGCTGACCCGCACTACGCGGACGCTTAGCACCTTGTTGATTGGTGAGTTGCCAGAGCGCGAGTACGTAGTGCGCAGCCGCAGTCGCTCCAGGGCACCCGGCTCTACGCACCGGAACAGCTGGGCGGCCGGGCGATCTCCGGCGGCGACCTCGGCGACGATTCCGGACAGTCGTCCGATCCAGTTCTCAAGGCTCCGGGTCGTGCCACACCGCTTGGTTGACGCTGGCAGTGGCACGTCAGGATCGCTCGGCCACGACAGGGGGAGCGCCTGCTGCCGTGTCGGAAGGGTTGCGGCGGTCACTGGTCACCGCCTGCCTGCGCGCGCTGTCCGCTAGCGCGCTGGCTCAAGTTCAGATTGGACTGACATCCGGTCAGCAGATATCGATGCACAACGACCCCCCGTTGATCAGGCTCAATGCCTGGAAGCATCCGATCCGACGCGGCGGCTAATGTCAAGCTCGATTTGGCCGGTTGTGGTTATCGTCATACTGCTCCGCATGAAAAACGGGGCCCTTCGGCACAGCGTGTCGAAGAGCCCCGCGCACGTCACCTGCCTCGACCACGAACGCAGGCTGTGCGGTTCTCCGGTCAGCCCCCGCCGGCGCGGTACTGTGCCTTTCTCGATCTCCTAGAAGGGACGGGTAATCCGATCTTCGGATGCGCCTGCGAATCAGGGATCTGGACACTGATCTCCGATGACCGCCAAGGCTGCTGCCCCGCATTCTCCCCGGACCAAGATTGAGTCCTGCCGACTCGTTCTTCCCGCTATGGGCGTGACTTCACTTTGAACCTTTTCATCCCAGCTGATTCCAGACTCACTCGCCCAGAACTATGTTGGGACGTTCTCACTGTTCGCTGTCTACGTAGCCGATGCAACGCGGAGAGGGCCTGATCCGCAGGATTCACCCGTTCCGACGACTGGCAGCCTGCTCGCCGACACAGGGCTGAGCCATGGCACGATATTGCGCAGGTAGCGATGTCGGCGTACGTGACTTCGTCGGCCGACGAGGAGGTCTCAGCGTGGCGGATCGATTGAGTCCGTTGGACGTGTCGTTCCTGTATCTGGAGGAGCCGACTACTCCGATGCACGTTGGGGGCTTGGGAGTGTTCGAGGCCCCGGCTGAAGGCTTCGATCATGACCATCTGGTCCAGCTGATCAAGACGCGGATCGCGTTCGTCCCCCGCTACCGTCACCGGATCCGCTGGGTGCCGGGCCGCGTAGCCAACCCCGTCTGGGTCGATGACGAGTCCTTCGACGTGACCTACCATGTTCGTCGCTCCGCCCTTCCCCGGCCAGGAACGGAGTTCCAGCTTCACGAACTCGTCGCGCGGATCATGAGCCGACCGCTCGACCGGAGTCGTCCGCTGTGGGAGATGTACCTGATCGAGGGCCTTGAAGGAGGACGCTTCGCCATCTTGACCAAGACTCATCACGCCATGGTGGACGGGCTCGCAGCGGTGGACATCGGCCAGGTGATCTTGGACGTGACTCCTGAGCCCAGGCAGATGGGTACTGATGTGTGGCGCCCTGCCAGGGAGCCAACCTCGATGGAGTTGTTCGCCGGTGGCGTCGCCGACGCTTTCCGTTCGCCCGCGGCCATCGTCGACAACTTGAAGTCAGCCATGGGTGACCTTCGCGAGACGGCGGGGGGCGTGGGGCGCAGCGTCGCCGGAGTGCTGAGCGCGGCAGCCACTGTCGTGCGCCCGCCCATCGCCAGTCCCTTGAATGTCGAGATCGGTGAACAGCGCCGCTACGGAACCGCCGACACACAGCTTGCGGACTACAAACGCATCCGCAAGGCCCACGGCGGCACGATCAACGACGTCGTGCTGGCAGTTGTCGCTGGGGCCCTGCGCGAGTGGCTCATGACTAGAGGGGAGAGCCTGTCGAACCGCAGCGAGATCCGGGCGCTGGTCCCGGTGAGCCTCCGTCCTGAGGGCAACACCGCATCGGGAAACCAGGTCGCGGCGTTCCTGTGCGACCTTCCGGTCGGCGAGCCCGACCCGGTCGTCAGGCTCCAGAGAGTCGCTTTCGAGATGGGGCAGTACAAGGCCAGTGGGCAGATGCTCGGGGCGCAGGCCATTGTCGGCCTGGCAGGTTTCGCGGCGCCAACGCTGCATGCCATTGGCGCCCGAGCGGCCAACGACCTGACGAGCAGGGTTTGGAATCTCGTCGTTACGAACGTCCCCGGGCCTCAGTTCCCCCTCTACGCGGGTGGATGCCGGATGCTGGCCGCGTATCCCGTCGTGCCGCTGGCGAAGAACCAAGCCGTGAGCATCGGCCTGACGTCATATGACGGCGGCGTCTACTACGGGCTGAATGCCGACCGCGATGCCATGCCCGACGTGGACGTGCTCTGCCAGTGCATCGTGCAGGCTGTCGCGGAGTTGCTCGACACCACCACACCGAGCGGTCGGCGGCGTACCGTAAAGGCATAGTGGCTCGCGCCCTGCCGCGGGCCTGAGTGCCTTGGAGGTGGCATGAGTCCCGCGCGCGATGCAAGACGCGGTCTGGTACTCGGGGGAGGAGGCGTCCTGGGCGCCGCGTGGATGGTCGGCGCTCTAGCGGCTCTGCAGAAGGTTCACGGATTCGACCCGCGCGACTCCGAGGTGATAACCGGGACGTCTGTTGGGTCAGTAATCGGGTCCTTGCTTGGCGCGGGAATCTCCGTGGATCAGATGATCGATCACCAGCGTGGGCTGCCAATCACGACGGGGCCCTTGGCTGGCTACTCATTTGACTACGAGAAGGCCGCGGGCGGTGGTCGCCCCCAGCGTCCCAAGATGACACGGCTGGGCTCGGCGGCCTTGCTCGGAGCTAGCCTGCGGAACGCCTGGCACATGCCACCAACCGCTATCCTCAGCGGCTTCATGCCTGCCGGTACTGGGTCGTTGGTGCGCGTGGGCCACTTGATTGACGCCATCACGCCCATGGACGAGTGGTCACCTCATCCCAACTTGTGGGTGATCACCATGGATTACCAGGACGGCCGCCGCGTCGCCTTCGGCAAGCCCGGGGAAGTCGCCGCACCCCTGGCGCAAGCCGTGATGGCGTCCTGCGCGATTCCGGGGTGGTTCGCGCCCGTGGACATCGGGGGACGGCAATACGTTGATGGTGGGACGTGGTCATCGACCAACTTGGACCTGGTCGCCGGCCAGGCGCTGGACGAGGTTTATGTGGTCGCCCCGCTTGTGTCGTTCCATCTTGATCATCCCAAGGCGCTACTCACAAGGCTCGAACGTCGGTGGCGCCGACAGGTCACCAAGAGATGCCTGAGGGAAGCTGAGGAGGTTAGGGCCAACGGTGCGTCGGTCACGATCTTGGGGCCGGGCCCGGATGACCTGAAGGTAATGGGCGGCAACGTCATGGACATGCCGAGGCGTACAGAGGTTCTGGAGACTTCGCTGCACTCCAGCATCCAGACGCTTCGGGATCCGGAGAATGTCGGTCCTGATCACGTTTCCGAACTTGGGTAGCCCGTAGTTGCGAATTGCGAGGAGTGAAGTGGACGCTGTCACCAACACACCGAAGCCGGTCAATGAGCCTATCGGGGACTACGAGCCCGGCTCGGCGCAGCGAGACACACTGCGGTCCCGCCTTGACGAGCTAGCCAGTCAAACTCCGATCGATCTGCCTTCGTTCATCAACGGCGAATGGACCGAGGCCTCCGGAGAGCCGTTCGACGTAGTCCAGCCTCACGATCACGCGGATGTGCTTGGGGTCGCTCGTGCCGCTCTCCGGGTTGATGTCGACAAGGCGATCTCGAGCGCCCACGACGCGGCGCCTGGCTGGCGGGACATGTCGTTCGATGACCGCGCTGCGGTGATCTTGAAGGCAGCCGATCTGCTCGCGGGTCCGCGGCGGGCCACTCTCAACGCCGCCACCATGCTCGGCCAGTCCAAGACCTGTTATCAGGCTGAGATCGACGCCGCATGCGAGTTGATCGACTTCTGGCGTTTCAACGTGCATTTCGCGCGGCAGATCATGGCCGAACAGCCGACGTCCTCGCCCGGCGTCTGGAACCGCTCGGACTACCGCCCGCTGGAGGGATTCGTCTACGCGATCACGCCGTTCAACTTCACCGCGATCGCCGGCAATCTGCCCACGGCCCCAGCGCTGATGGGAAACACGGTGGTGTGGAAACCCGCTTCCACGCAGCTGTACGCGGCTCACTTCCTGATGGAGGTCCTGGCCGAGGCCGGATTGCCGCCTGGTGTGATCAACATGGTGACTGGGGCGGGGGCCCCGGTTTCGGATGCCGTGCTTGCCGATCCCGGCCTGGCGGGCATTCATTTCACCGGCTCTACGGCAGTGTTCCAGTCGCTTTGGCAGACCGTGGGGGAGAACATCTCCAACTACCACGCCTACCCGCGGATCGTGGGGGAAACAGGCGGCAAGGACTTCGTACTGGCGCATCCTTCGGCAGATCCTGGCGTGCTGACCACCGCTTTGATCCGGGGCGCGTTCGAGTACCAGGGACAGAAGTGCTCGGCGGCGTCGCGCGCGTACATCCCCCGCAGCGTGTGGGACCGCATGGGATCGGAGTTCGCAGATCTGGTCGACTCGCTGCCGATGGGCTCGCCGCTGGACTTCGGGAACTTCCTATCGGCGGTCATCGACGCGAAGTCGTTCGAGTCGCTGAGCCGTTTGCAGGGCCAGGTTCGCAGGGACGACAAGGTGCGGATCGTGTCAGGAGGTGGGTCAGACGATTCGACTGGTTACTTCGTTCGCCCCACCGTCCTGTTGTGCTCCGACCCGGAACGCGAGTACTTCAAGAACGAGTACTTCGGCCCGATCCTGACCGTTCACGTGTTCGACGACAGTGACTACGACCGCGTCGTGACGCAGATGGAGTCTGTGTCCAGTTACGCGCTGACCGGCTCGATCATCGCGTCGGACCGGCGGGCGATCGCTGATGCCGCCAGTCGACTCAGGTTCGCTGCCGGAAACTTCTACATCAACGACAAGCCCACCGGCGCTGTAGTTGGGCAGCAGCCGTTCGGCGGCGCGCGCGCTTCCGGTACGAACGACAAAGCCGGGGCCCCACTGAACCTGCTCCGGTGGGTTAGCGCTCGATCCATCAAGGAGACGTTCGTGCCGCCCGTGGATTATCGATACCCCCACATGGGCTAGTCGCGCGTCTGGCTCTCAGTCGTCTTGGGGAGGCGGACCGCCCGCCTTCAGCCACTCGGAACCGACTTCGGATTCCTTGCGCAGGTACCGCTGCGTCCAATCAAGCGCGATCGACTCGATCTTCCTGGACAACAGCGGCACCGACGCCTTGATCATTCCGGTAGTCGTCAGCGAGGTCGAAGCGTCTTCCGCTGTCAATGACAAGCCGCCGTTGAAGGCGATTGGTGCCTTGCCGAAGTCGGCATGGAATGTCGCCGCTCTTGAACCTTCAGCGTCGGGCGGTCCCCACTTCTGGGTCTCGATCAGTGTGATCGTTTCCCCGACCATGCTCCGCGCGAACGCCGGGATCTTGGCTGGCAATACGCGGCGGCTCACGATGATCATTCCGTCGCCGTCGGTTTCGACATGGGCGGATACTTCGATCGACCCGCTCCTGCGGCACTTCAGTTCGATGAACTTCACGTCGCAGAGCATCAAGAAGACGTCTGGGGCGGGGGCGTCATACCGTCGGACGTCGTTGATTTGAGTCGACACTTGACCTCCATGAGCTGCTAGGCAACACCATGCCGCAGGTCGCGGACGCGATGGAGCAGGCTTGCCGTGCGCGAACGACGAGCTTCGGGGGATCGGTGCGCGTAAGGTGCCGAATATGGTTGCGGACTGGGACGTGGCCGAGGCCCGAGCTCGCGACGACGTGATGGATGAGGCGCTTGCCGCCGCTGACGCGGTTCACCTGGAAACCGTCCCCGACCTGGCCGACTTCCTGCGCGTCTACTTCCGGGGCGTGGCGGTAGAGGATCTAGCGCGCGTTGACACCCTGGACCTGCTAGGGATGGCGCTGTCACATCGCCGTGCCGCGGAGCGCAGGCATCCAGGGGAGACGATCGTCTCGGTGTTCACCCCGACGGTTGAGGAGCACGGCTGGTCGAACGGCCACACAGTCGTCGAAGTCGTCACCGATGACATGCCGTTCCTGGTTGATTCGGTGTCCGCTGGATTGTCGCGCGCGCAGTGCCTGATCCACATGGTGATCCACCCGGTAGTGACCGCGACCCGGGACAGCGACGGACTGTTGCTGCGGGTCGAGGCGTCCAACGGCAGGCCAGTGCTGGATCAGCCAGACGCTGGGATCGAGTCGTGGATCCATTTCGACATCGATCGTGAGTCCGACCCCAAGGAACTCGAGCAGCTCAGGGCCCACTTGCTGAGCGTGCTGCGAGATGTCCGCGTGGCTGTGGAGGACTGGCCTGACATGAAGATGGTCGCTGAGACGATCACCGAGAATCTCACCACGCGGCCAGTCCCGGGGTTGGACGCTGGGCTCCAGTCCGAGAACGTGGAGTTCTTGCGCTGGCTCATGCGTGAGCACTTCACTTTCCTGGGGTACCGCGAGTATGACTTGGTTGCCAGCCGCGAGGGTCTAGGCATCCGCGCCCATCCCGGCACTGGACTGGGCATCTTGCGCGACAGCGAGCGGGGCAAGGGCGCGTTCAGGTTGCTGCCAGAGGAGCTTCAGCGACGGGCACTTGGCCTGGGACCCCTGATCCTGACCAAGGCCAACAGCCGCTCGACCGTCCACCGGTCCGCGTATCTGGACTACGTGGGTGTGATGCGTTATGACGAAGCCGGCGAGGTGATCGGCGAGCACAGGTTCCTTGGCCTCTACACAGCCGCGGCCTACAACCAGTCGATCCGGCGTATCCCGGTGCTTCGGGAGAAACTGCGCCAAGTCCTGGCTAACAGCGGTTTCACCAGGGAGTCCCACACCGGCAAGGACTTGATGCAGTTCCTTGAGACATACCCAAGGGACGAGTTGTTCCAGGCTGACGCGGACGAGTTGCTGAGGACCGCGATGGCTGTTCTCCGCATGCAGGAACGCCATCAGACCAGAGTCTTCGTGCGGCGCGATCCTTACGGCCGGTTCGCGTCATGCCTGGTGTACTTGCCCCGCGACAGGTACACCACGACGGTGCGTCTGCGCATGGAGTCGATTCTTCGGACAGCGTTCAACGCCGAGTCAGTGGACTACCGGACCCGCCTCAGCGAGAGTGTCCTGGCCAGGCTGCACTTCGTTGCCCGGGTCCGACCCGGCGACACGCTGCCCGATCCTGACGTTGAGGAGCTCCAGCAGGATCTCGCGGCGGCCGCGCGGCTTTGGGATGACGAGTTCGCGGACGCGGTGTTGGAGGGTGTCGGCGAGGAGGAGTCCACACGCCTCGCCCGCAAGTTCTTGCCCGCGATCCCTGAGGCATACAAGGAAGCTTTCCCGGCACGGACTGCGGCAGCCGATATCCGTCACTTGGACACGCTCGAAGAGGGTGCCACGGAGCTCAACCTCTACAGGCCCTACGGAAGTCCGATCCGCCAGCGGCGGCTCAAGATCTACCGCTCGGGAGAGGCCGTGTCGCTGTCCCGGATACTGCCGGTTCTCAGAGACATGGGCGTTGACGTCACAGATGAGCGGCCTTTCCGGCTAGTGGATGACCAGGGACGGGCGTTTCGGATCTATGACCTTGGGCTGGTCTTCGACACCGACGACGTTCCCAAGTCGGATTCGATCAAGGAGCGCTTTGAGGAAGCGTTCGTGCAGACCTGGCGAGGCCGCGCGGAAGTGGATGGTCTGAACGCTCTGGTCGTGGCCGCCGGGCTGACCTGGCGCGAAGTCGCGCTTGTGCGGGCGCTCACTAGGTACGCCAGGCAGGCTCCACTGCCATTCAGCCGCGAGTACGTCGAGCGGGTGCTGCTGGGACACATCGACATCGTTCGCAAACTTGTGAAGTTGTTCCACGCCAGGTTCCGCCCAGGAGATCAAGATCCGGTGGTTCGGGACGCCCGCGAAGGGCACATGCGAGCGGAGCTCAACGCCGCGCTGGACGCTATCGCGAGCCTGGACGTCGACCGGATTCTCAGGTTCTTGTTGACGTTGATCACGTCCTGCGTGCGGACCAGCTACTACCAAGTCGCCGAGGAGGGCGTTCCGCTGCGCATCTCATTCAAGTTCCAGCCCAAGCTGATACGTGAGCTGCCGGAGCCCAGGCCGGACCGCGAGATTTGGGTCTATGCGCCAGACGTCGAGGGGGTCCACCTGCGGTTCGGTGCGGTCGCTCGCGGGGGGATCCGCTGGAGCGACCGTCCGGAGGATTTCCGCACCGAGATCCTGGGGCTAGTAAAGGCCCAAGAAGTCAAGAACGCCGTTATCGTGCCGTGCGGAGCCAAGGGCGGCTTCTACGCTAAGGGGCTTCCGGACGCCGCCACCGATAGAGAAGCGTGGCAGGCAGGAGGTCGCGACGCCTACAGAAGGTTCATCTGCGGACTGCTGGATCTGACCGACAACCGCGAGCGCGGAGTGACCATCCCACCTGACAACGTCGTGCGGTACGACGGAGATGATCCGTACCTAGTGGTGGCCGCCGACAAGGGGACCGCGAAGTTCTCCGATCTGGCCAACGAAGTATCCGCGCAGTACGACTTCTGGCTCGGCGACGCGTTCGCGTCGGGAGGATCGGCGGGCTTCGACCACAAGGCCATGGGGATCACCGCCAAGGGCGCCTGGGAGTCAGTCAAGCGCCACTTCCGTGAGATTGGCCTCGATACCTTGTCGAAGGACTTCACATGCGCCGGCATCGGTGACATGAGCGGCGACGTCTTCGGCAACGGAATGCTGCTCAGTGACCACATCAGGCTGGTGGCGGCGTTCGATCACCGCCACGTGTTCTTGGACCCTGACCCCGATCCGCTGACGTCGCTGGCTGAACGCCGGAGGCTTTTCGACCTGCCTCGCTCGTCGTGGGCTGACTACGACAAGTCGTTGCTCTCCGAAGGCGGCGGAGTGTGTTCGCGGTCGGCCAAGTCCGTGAAGGTCGGCCCGGAGGTGCGCGCGGCCCTGGGACTTGCCGATGACGTCACCAAGCTCACGCCGAGTCAGGCCGTCCGCGCGATCCTGAGTGCGAACGTTGATCTGCTCTGGAACGGCGGCATAGGCACCTACGTGAAGTCTTCTCAGGAATCCAATGCGGATGTGGGGGACAAGGCCAATGACCTAGTGCGCATCGACGGGCGGGACCTTCGTTGCCGTGTGATCGGAGAAGGGGGAAACCTGGGGTTGACACAGAGGGGAAGGATCGAGGCCGCCCGGGCAGGAGTTCACCTGAACACCGACGCCGTCGACAACTCCGCTGGTGTGGATACCTCAGACCACGAGGTCAACATCAAGATCCTGTTGGACGGAGTCGTCAGAGATGGCGATCTGACGAACAAGCAACGCGACCATCTGCTCAAGAAGCTGACCGGGGATGTCGCGGAGCGCGTCCTGTTGACCAACTACGAGCAGAACCGCGTCCTTGGCAGTGCTCGCGCCCACGCCAGTGCCATGGTCAATGTGCACGCCCGAATGATGTCGGACCTGGTTGCCAGCGGAGAGCTCGACCGTGAACTGGAGTTCCTGCCAAGTGACGAGGAACTCGCGGAGCGGATGGCGACCGGAAGAGGGCTCTTGTCGCCCGAGCTGAGCGTGCTGCTGGCCTACGCGCGCCTGTCGCTGCGAGCCGCGTTGGCGGACAGTGACATGTCATCAGACTCACGCCTTGGGCTCGCCATTGAGCGCTACTTCCCCCATGAGTTGGTGAAGCGGTTCGGAAGCAAACTCAAGTCCCATCCACTCGCTGCCCAGATCGTGAACGCGCAAATCGTGAACGAAATGGTGAACAGGGGCGGGATCTCGTTCGCCACGCGCCTCGCCGAGGAGACTTCCGCCTCCCCGCTTGAGGTCGTCCGAGGGTTCGCGTTCTCGCGGTCGGTGTTCGACCTGCCGCAGGTCTGGGGCCGTATTCAGGCCCTGGACGACAAGGTCCCGGCGGATATCCAGGACGGAATGTTCTTAGAAGCTCGTCGGCTGCTGGATCGGGGGACGAGGTGGTGGGTGCAGTCAAGGGGATCCAGTGCGGACCTTGATAGCGAGCTGTGCCGCTGCGAATCGCCCATGGCGCGGCTGATCGAGCGGCTGCCCGAACTGTTGCGAGGGGTGGAGAAGGACCGCTTCGATTCGCAGGCGGCGGATCTGGTGGAACGGGGTGTCCCGGAGGACCTGGCGAGGGACGTGGCCGGGCTGCTGGATCGTTTCCCACTGCTGGACGTGATTCAGATCGCGGCCCGCACAGGCGAGACGCCCGATGACGTCGCTACCGTGTACTTCTGCGTCAGCGAGCGTTACGGCATGGATGAGTTCCTGACATGGATTTCGGACTTGCCCCGTGAGGGGCGCTGGCAGGCTCTGGCCCGGCTGGCTTTGCGCAGTGATCTGTACCAGGCCATCGCGGCGGTCACGACGCAGATAGTCCGCGCCACGAGCGGCTCTGAGATGGACCGCCTGGACCAGTGGGAGTCTGAGAACAGGGCGGAGGTAGCTCGCGTTCGCGAGACTCTGGCGGAGATCTCCCAGGTTGATCCGCAGAGCTTGGCTACCTTGTCGGTCGCGCTGCGGGCGGTACGGACTCTGGTCGTCCAGGCCAAGTCCTGACTTGGCGTACGCTGATTCGTTGTGGCGGATAGTGATCAGGTGCAGGTTCTGGCTGACCTGGACTCGACCCTGGCCAGCATCGAAGCGGTCATCGATATTGAGGCGGCGCGAGTCGAGATCGCGCGTCTTGAGCGTCAGGCGGCTGATCCGGGCCTGTGGAGCGACCAGGCCAACGCTCAGCGGGTGACCTCCCGGCTCGCGGCGGTGAAGCAGGATGTGCGGCGGGTCGAGTCCGTTCGCGCCAAGCTGGATGACGCTGCCGTTCTGTTCGAACTCGCCGAGGCGGAGTCGGATTTGGATGCCGGGCACGAGGCGCAGCGGGAGCTCGAAGAAGCGCGCGCGGAGATCGCCGCGCTGGAAGTGCGGACTCTACTGTCGGGCGAGTACGACAAGCGCGGGGCGCTGGTCCACATACATTCCGGAGCCGGGGGAGTGGATGCCGCTGATTGGGCCGCGATGCTGCTGCGGATGTTCACCAGGTATTGCGAGCGGCACGGATGGGCATACGAGGTATACGACATCTCCTACGCCGAGGAGGCTGGGATCAAGTCGGCGACCTTCCAGGTCGACGCGCCTTTCGCGTACGGGACGTTGAGTGTGGAGCAGGGAACTCACCGGCTGGTGCGGATTTCGCCGTTCGACAACCAAGGACGAAGGCAGACGTCATTCGCGCGGGTGGAAGTGCTCCCCGTGACGGATCAGACCGACCACATTGAGATCCCGGACAGCGAGGTCAGGGTGGACGTGTTCCGGTCATCCGGGCCGGGTGGGCAGAGTGTGAACACCACCGATTCGGCGGTGCGCTTGACCCACGTCCCGAGCGGGATCGTCGTGTCATGCCAGAACGAGAAGTCGCAGATCCAGAACCGCGCGGCCGCGATGCGGGTCTTGCAGTCTCGGTTGCTGGAGCTTCAGCGCCAGCAGGAGAAGGCTGCGATGGACGCCCTGAAGGGGGACGCGAGTGGTTCTTGGGGCGACCAGATGCGTTCATACGTGCTCCACCCGTACCAGATGGTCAAGGATCTGCGCACGGGCGCCGAGACGGGCAATACGTCCGCGGTTCTCGATGGCGACCTGGACATGTTCATCGAGGCCGGGATCCGGTGGCGCATCACGGGGCAGCAGGCCTGATCGTAAGAATTGCGAAGGCCCCGGGATGGGGGGAATCCCGGGGCCTTCCACCTGGAGGGTGTTGCACCGTGGGGGTACGGTGCTGGCTCTGTCGGAAGTTGGGGGGATATCCGATGAGCCTTTTCTGTGAGTCCATAATGACGTTTAGCAACGTGACGCGCATCACCCGGTCATAACGATTTGGTAACGAAAGGCTGCGGGTTATCCACAGGGCGCGGTTCGGATCTAGTCCGCGGCCCCCTCAGTGCCCGGACCGGCCGGTGGGTGGCGATGCGCTTCAGACCGCCGAGCCAGACCGCCGAGCCAGACCGCCGCGGATTCAAGTTTGGGAACATTCGCGGGTAATCCTTCCTGGATGCCCGCGCTTGTACATAGACTGCGCGGGCCGGGGGGCCATGTGGGATCGGAAGAAGGCTGCAGATGCGTGAGGCAGGGCGTTGATCCGCTTCGAGAACGTCACCAAGCTGTACAAGTCCCAGCAGACCCCCGCGCTGCGGGGAGTCAGCGTCGACATTGAGAAGGGTGAGTTCGTCTTTCTCGTCGGACCGTCTGGCTCGGGCAAGTCGACGTTTCTGCGATTGTGCTTGAAGGAAGACGATCCGACTTCGGGAACCGTCTGGGTGGCGGGCAAGGATGTGGGCAAGCTTCCTTCCTGGCGCGTTCCACACCTGAGGCGGCAGATCGGCACGGTGTTTCAGGACTTCCGCCTACTCCCCAACAAGACCGTCGAGGAAAATGTCGCCTTCGCC
Source organism: Candidatus Nanopelagicales bacterium (assembly GCA_030700225.1). Lineage (NCBI taxonomy): Bacteria > Bacillati > Actinomycetota > Actinomycetes > Candidatus Nanopelagicales > Candidatus Nanopelagicales bacterium. Next base: position 42,361 of record JAUYJT010000064.1, read on the forward strand.
CTGGAGGTCATAGGCAAGCCCCGCACTGCCATCCGTCAGGTGGTGCCGGAAGTTCTCGAACTCGTGGGCTTGGACGGCAAGGAACGCCGCTTCCCGCACGAACTTTCCGGTGGCGAGCAGCAGCGCGTTGCGATCGCGAGGGCTTTCGTCAACCGACCCGCGATTGTTATCGCCGACGAGCCAACCGGGAACCTCGACCCAACGACTTCCATCGGAATCATGAAGCTGCTCGACCGCATCAACCGAACGGGCACCACAGTTGTCATGGCCACGCATGACTCCCAGATCGTGGACCAGGTTCGCAAGCGCGTCATCGAGCTGGAAGACGGCGCGGTTATCCGTGACCAGGCTCGCGGCGTCTACGGGCACACCCACTAGCCAGGAGGATCGCGATGGGATTCCGCTTCGTCATGGGTGAGGTCTGGACTGGGCTTCGCCGGAATCTGACGATGACGATCGCCCTGATCGTCACCATCGGGGTTTCGCTGGCGCTGTTCGGGGCCGGTGTGCTCGTGCGCCAGCAGGTTGGCCAGATGAAGGGATTCTGGTTCGACAAGGTCGAGGTTTCTGTCTTCATGTGCACGAAGAACTCGCAGGAGCCTTCATGTACCGGAGCGGTCACGACCGCTCAGCGCGATCAGATCAAGGCTGACCTCGAAGCCCTGAGTCCGCTGGTTTCGGAGATTTACTACGAGACGTCGCAGGAGGCCTACGACAGGTTCAAGGAGCAGTTCAAGGGATCGCCCATCGTCGATGACGCCACGCCTGATGACCTCGGGGAGTCGTACCGGGTCAAGCTGACCGACCCTGACAGATACGCGGTGATCACCAAAGCGTTCACCGGAAGGCCCGGCGTCGAACGCGTGGATGATCAGAAGCAGGTGCTCGACAAGCTGTTCAGGCTGCTCGACGGCCTCCAGGCGATCTCGCTCGGGATCGCGGCCGCCATGCTGCTGGTGACCGTGCTGCTGGTCGGCAACACGATGAGACTGGCTGCGTTCAGCCGACGGCGAGAGACCGGGATCATGCGCCTGGTCGGGGCGTCTAAGTTCTACATTCAACTTCCCTTCGTATTGGAGTCCGTCATTGCCGCGGCGGTGGGTGCGTTCCTTGCGATTGGGGCGATGGCGGGGGTGAAGCTCCTTCTGGTCGACAGGTTCCTTGAGCCGGAATTCCGGTTCACTCCGTTCGTGGGCTGGGAAACGGTGTGGCAGACGGCGCTGTTGATGCTCGTGCTCGGCGTTGGCCTATCGGCGGTGTCGGCCGTATTCACGTTGCGCAGGTGGCTGCGCGTCTGAGGTTCGGAACAGGGGACGCCACATTACGAAACGGAAATACAGCTGCGGAGTTACCGATCTGGCGCCAATTGGCGATGTAGCGTGGCGGGCGTGACAGCACATACTTCGAGGCGAGCAGGCGCGCGGTCCTCAACGGGCCGGGGTCTTGCCAAGGCCTCGGTCGGGGCTGCGGTGGCTTTCGCCTTGTCGCTGGGGCTCGTGACTGGGCCGGGCGCCCAGGCGGACAACCTCACTGACCGCAAGCGCCGCGTCGAATCGCGCCTTGACGACGCGCAGGACGGTGTGAGCTCGGTCAACAAGAAGATCGCTCGCGCGACGCGCCGTGTCGTGGACGTACAGGCCCAGTTGCCAGCCGCGCAGGCCAACCTGAAGCGGGCACTCGACGCCAAGGCGGCGGCAGAGGCGGCGAACGCCAAGGCAGCTGCGGCCCTAGATCAGGCTACGAAGGAAATGATCGCGGCTGAAGCCAAGCTCGCGAGACTGGAGAAGCGGCTCGAGGAGTTGCGGGCCAGTGTGGGCGACTTCGCCCGGCGCGCCTACCAGATGGGTCCCTTCGCCGAAGTCGAGATGCTGTTGGATGCGGAGGATCCGGCCGAGTTCACAGACCGGCTGGCCGCTATCCAATCTGTGGGGAGATCGAAGAACAACACGCTCGCCCAGATGAGCGCCGATCGCGCCGACATGGCCTACACCGAGCTACGGCTGGAGGCGCTTCGAAAGGCCGCTCAGGACAAGAAGGCTGAGGCCGCGGCCCGGGTCGCCGAGGCTAAGGCCGCTGCGGAAGGGGCGGCTGCCGCCAAGAGCCTCGTCGACGCCCTTGTCAGACAGAAGCAGTCAGCCTTGCGTTCCGTCCGGGCCAAAGGCGCTGCCATCAAGGCCGAGTACCAGCGTCTCGCCGCAGAGCAGGAGCGGATACGCCAGGAGATCGCGGCGGCCGCCGCACGGCTGGAGAACTCCACCGGCATCAAGCCAGGAACCGGAACCGGTTCGGGTGCCTGGTACTTCCCGCTGCCGGGGTACGCCATCGGATCTGACGCCGGCTGGCGGTTCCACCCGATTCTGCATTACATGCGCTGTCACGCGGGGGCTGATATCGGGGCGCCGTCGGGTGTGGCCATTCGCGCTGCGGACAACGGTGTCGTCCTCACAGCGGGCTACAGCGGCGGGTATGGCAACTTCACGGTCATCGCTCATGGTGGGGGCTTGACCAGCGGGTATGCCCATCAGAGCCAGATCAGCGTGGGCGTCGGACAGCGAGTGAAGCGGGGGCAGGTCATCGGATACGTTGGCACGACCGGCCTTTCGACCGGACCACACCTGCACTTTGAGGCCCGGGTAAACGGGCAGCCGTACAGCCCCAAGGGTTGGTTCGGGCAGGGGCCCAAGATCCCAGTCTGCGTTTAACGCCTCGGCGAGGCACACTTGTCGGATGCCACGTGAGACGGGCCGCAAGCTGATAGCGGCCAATCGCAAGGCACGTTACGACTACGCCGTGGATTCCACGTATGAGGCCGGCATCGTGCTAGTGGGCACCGAAGTGAAGTCCCTGCGGGCAGGACGCGCCACGATCGTTGACGGCTACGCCACGATCAGGGATGGCGAAGTGTGGCTCTACGGCGTGCACATCCCTGAGTACACGATGGGTAGCTGGACGAACCACGAGCCGCGTCGGCCGCGCAAGCTGTTGCTGCATGGCCACGAGATCAGCCGGTTGATGGGCAAGACGAAGGAGTCGGGTATGACGTTGATTCCGCTCTCGTTGTACTTCTCCGACGGCCACGCGAAAGTTGAACTCGCCCTCGCGCGAGGGAGGCATCGGTACGACAAGCGTCAGGCGATAGCGGAACGGGAGTCCAAGCGCGAAACCCAGCGCGCGATCGGGCGCAGGATGAAAGGCCGGGAGGCGAACTAGCAATGGCAGGATTCGACGAATTCATAGACGGCTTCTACCCCTACCGCCGGGAGACTCAGTCCTACAAGTCGATCCCCGAGGAACCGCGGCCCAGGGCGGAAGTGCTTGCGGAGATCGCTGGCATGGCGGGTCGCGAGGACGCAATGGGAGACGACGGGCGCGTTTCGGGAAGCCTCTACAGCGGCGACCACGAGCACTACGAGTACTTGGGGGAAGTGTTCACGCTGTTCTCCCACGCCAACGTCCTGCAGCGTGACATGTACCCGTCGGCCACGAAGTTCGAGGCTGAGATCGTTGCGATGGCGCTCGACCTGGTGCATGGCTCGGCGGCTGGTGGCGATGCCTGCGGTGTCGTCACCGGTGGAGGTTCGGAGAGCCTGATCACCGCGCTGTACAGCTACCGGGAGGCTGCTCGCGAACGCGGAGTCACAAAGCCCAATCTGGTCATGCCGAACACGGCTCATGTGGCGTTGGACAAGGGTGCCTACTGGATGGACATCGAGGTGCGGCACTCCCCCGTGGGGGACGATTGCAAGGCCGACGTCGCCGCCATGGCGGACATGGTCGACGACCAGACAATCGCCGTTGTGGGGTCCGCCGGGAACTACCCATATGGCGTGATCGACCCGATCCCCGAGATCGCCGAGTTGGCCGCGAGCAAGGGCATCGGGATGCACGTGGATGGGTGCCTTGGAGGATTCGTGTGGCCATGGGCCGAGGAACTCGGCTACCCAGTGCCGCCGTGGGACTTCCGAGTACCTGGAGTCACGTCGATCTCAGCGGACACGCACAAGTACGGGTATGGGCTGAAAGGCACATCGACTTTGATGTATCGGACGAAAGACCTTCGTCGGCATCAGTACTTCACGCACGCGACCTGGCCCGGAGGGCTGTACCTGTCGCCGGGACTGGCTGGTTCGCGGTCCGGCGGTTTGATCGCCGCGACGTGGGCGGCGATGGTTACGACAGGTCGTACAGGGTACTTGAGCGCGGCGAAGGCGATCCTTGAGACGGCGGCGACGATCCGGGCGGGGGTCGAAGCCACGGACGGCGTAGCGCTGATGGGTGATTCGCTGTTCGTCGCGGCCTTCCGCGCTGACGAGGAGGGGTTGGACATCTACCTTGTCAATGACGCCTTGAAGCGCGACGGTTGGCGGCTGAACTCGCTGCAGTTACCCGCGGCGTTGCACTTCTGCGTGACTAGACCGAACACCAAGCCGGGGGTCGCGCAGGAGTTCGTGGCGAGCCTGGGCCGGGCTGTGGACTACGCCCGCGAGCATGTCGGCACGCCGGCGGAAAGTGGGGCGATGTACGGCTTCGGTGCGACACCGCAAGGCCGTCAGACGATGATGCAGCTGATGTCGGGCGTGCTCGATGCGATGCATGAGGTGGCCCCGGCCGTGGAGGAGTCCTGACATGAACCAGGCCACGTCGTGGATCCTTGGCATCGATCTTGGTAACGGTGGGCCGAAGGTCGCCGCCGTAGCCCCGGACGGCACGATCCTGGGCACCGGCTTCACCGGAGTAAGCGTCCACTTCGGGCTGGATGGCTCGGCGACCCAGGACGCTGAAGAGTGGACCCGGGCTCTGGCTGACGCGGTTGCGCAGGCCCTCGATTCGGCTGGGGTGTCAGGAGATTCGCTGCACGCGATCGGCATTACTGGACAGTGGGGTTCGACGGTGCCAGTTGGAGCTGACGGTGAGCCGGTGGGACCGGTGCTGCTGTGGGCCGACACCCGAGCGAAGCCGCTCATGCGTGACCTCGTGGGCGGACCCTTGTCCGTGTCGGGTTTCGCTCCGCACAAGGTCTTGCCGTGGGTCCGGGTCACAGGGGGTGCTCCCACTCCGAGCGGCGCCGACCCGACCGGTCACTCGCTGCTGCTGCAGAACGAGCTGGCGGACGTGGGGCGCCGCAGTCGTTGGTTGATGGAGCCGGTGGACTACCTGGCCTTCCGGCTGACCGGGCACGCGGCCGCGACGCCCGCGTCGATGATTCTGTCCTGGCTCACCGACAACAGGCCGGGCGCGAAGTTTGGCTACGATCCCGATCTGGTGCGGCGGTCCCGGCGCGACCCCCGTGCGTTGCCGGAGCTACTGCCCACTGGATCAGTGCAGGGCGAGCTCCAGCCGGAGATCGCCGAGCGGCTGGGCCTGCGGTCTGGCGTACCCGTGGTATGCGGGATCCCTGATGTGCACGCGGCCATCGTTGGCAGTGGGACGGTGGACCCGTTCGCTACTCACTTGGCGATTTCGACGACGGCGTGGCTGTCCAGCCGCGTTCCGTTCAAGAAGACTGACGTGTTTCACTCGATCGCGACGGTGCCGGGGCTCGACCCGGAATTGCCCCTGGTGGCGAACAACATCGAGACCGGCGGCGCCGCTCTGGCCTGGCTGCGCGAGCAAGTCATCGCCCCCAACGACGGTCTGATTGGCGGCGGCGCGGGAATTGGGGCTGAAGGTGCCGCTCCTCCGCGCGTTGAGCCCTCGTACGAAGCATTGATGGATCTGGCTGGAACCGCTCCGGCGGGCAGTGAGGGCGTCATCTTCGCGCCGTGGCTGGCTGGCGAACGAAGCCCGATCGAGGACAAGGCGCTGCGGGGCACTTGGCTGAACTTATCGCTGCGAACCAGCAGAGCGATCCTGGTCCGTTCGGTCCTGGAGGGCGTTGCGCTGAACGTCCGGTGGCTGATGGAGTACTACCAGAAGTTCATTGGCCGCGAGGTTCCAAGCGTGCGGATCATGGGCGGGGGGGCGCAGTCAGATCTGTGGAACGCGATCATTTCCTCGACCCTGGACTGTCGGGTGGAGAAGGTCGCGGATCCTTTGAACGCTCAGCTTCGCGGTGTGGCGCTGTGGGCCCGCGTTTGTCTGGGCGAACTGACACTGCGGGAGGCGGCTGACCTCGTTCCGGTGGAGGGAGTCTTCGAGCCGGATCCGCACGACCGCCTCGTCTACGCTGAGAAGTACCGCGAGTACCGGCGCCTGTACGGCACGCTGAAGGGCACCTACCGCCGCCTCAACGCCCGTGCGTGACCAGGACGTTCCCGGCTACATCGAGCAGCTCGGGATACCCGGGATAGTAGACGCCCACGCGCACTTCATGCCCGACGCCTTGCTGAAGCGGATCTGGACGTACTTCGATCAGGCTGGCCCGCTGCTGGGCCGCCAATGGCCGATCCGGTACAAGTGGACTCAGGAAGCCCGGGTGGCTCACCTGCGGGATATGGGCGTCGTCGGGTTCACGTGTTTGTCCTACGCTCATCGGCCCGGAATGGCCGAATGGCTGACCGACTGGGGTCTTGAGTTCGCCGCTGAGACCCTCCCCCACGGGGAAGAGGTGCCCCCAGGGGCGATCGCTAGCGGGACGTTCTTTCCCGAGCCGGGCGTGGACGCCTACGTTGCCTCGGCTCTCGACCGGGGCTGTCGGGTGTTCAAGATCCACCTTCAGGTCGGTGACTTCGACCCGCTGGACTCGACGCTGGTGCCCGTGTGGGGCCAGCTCGCGGACGCTGGCGTTCCGGTGGTTGTGCACGCTGGATCGGGGCCGATGCCTGGTCGGTTCACGGGCGCCGCTCGGTTCGGTGAGGTTCTCACGGCTCACCCCGGTTTGCGCGCGATCATCGCGCACATGGGGATGCCCGACGAGCGCGATTTCTTTGAGCTGCTGGACGAGTTTCCCGAGCTGATGCTCGACACGACCATGGTTGGCACGGACTTCATGGAGTCCATTCACCCGTTTGATGTCGGCCTCTTGCCGAGAATCCGCGATCTGGGCCTGTCTGGCCGGGTTCTGTTCGGTTCGGACTACCCGAACATCCCGTATCCATATGCCCACCAGGTCGAAGTGTTACGGCGCTGGGACTTGGGGGACGAATGGCTCGCCGCTGTGCTCTGGGGGAATGGGGCAGCGATCTTCGGCGTTAGCTAGGGCCCCGCCGTCCCGCCCCCCCCCCCGCCGCCCCCGCCGCCGAAGCGGCCGAAGCGGCCGTTCCGAACAAACGCGACCTTTAGGGTACAGACGCGCCCGTTCCAACGGGAGTTTCTTCCTGTA